>JALTID010000122.1 GCA_027004335.1 bacterium | reverse complement strand
ATTATATTCCTGTGAATTTTCTTTAGATTCAACCAGTGGCTGGGATTAAATATAAGGGAAATATCCCTGAGAATTTCTGGTGATTTTTTTATTTCTCTGTAAGCAAAAAAACTGCTACCAAGAAGTTTAATGAGAGAGCTTTCTGGAAGAGAATATTTGATTTTTTTCTTTTTTATTAAAGTATAAAGTTCTTCTGCTTGTTCTGGATGAGCAGTAAGCTGGAAAAGTTTTTTTATATCCACTCCTTTAATTCCCTGAATGGATAATAGCTTATTCCTTTTTCCGTGACAATAGCTGTTATTAGTTCTGCTGGAGTAATATCAAAAGCTGGATTATATGCATGAGTGTCATTGGGGGCTATTTGGTGGTCATCTATTTTTTTTATTTCATCTTCTGATCTCATTTCTATGGGGATTTCTTCGCCTTTTACACTCTCAGGATCTATTGTTGATGTAGGAGCGATCACATAAAAGGGTATATTGTGATATTTTGCAGATATTGCTAATTGATATGTGCCGATTTTATTGGCAGTATCACCATTCAGAGCTATTCTGTCTGCTCCAACCAGAACTGAGTTAACATTAAAATTTTTTATTATAAAAGATGACGCAGTATCAGAGATCAGTTTGTGAGGAATGCCCTCTTTTAAAAGCTCCCACGAGGTTAATCTTGCTCCCTGAAGTCTGGGTCTTGTCTCATCAACCCATACGAAGATGTTTTTCCCTGAGTAAAATGAGGCCCTGATTACCCCTAACGCTGTCCCCCATCCAGTAGTTGCAAGTGCTCCAGTATTGCAATGAGTCAAAATACTTGCTTCCACTGGAATTAAGCTACTGCCTGCTTCTGCCATCTTAAATTCTCTTTCTCTTTCAGCTTTAAAAATTTCCTCTGCTTTTTCAGTAAGAAGAGTAATAGAGTTTTTAGCATTTTCTCTCTCAGATTTCCATATATTTCTTATTTCAATAAGAGCATTTTTCAGATTTACAGCGGTTGGTCTTGTACTTAGAAGTTCTTCAAAAACCCTTTTCTCCGGTAAACCTTCTTTTATACCTAACACATAACCAAATGCAGCAGTTACCCCTATAGCAGGAGCACCTCTTACCATCATTGTTTTTATTGCTCCAAGAACTTCAGAGAACCTTTTGATCTTCACATATTTTTCTTCCTCTGGAAGTAATCTCTGATCCAGAATTACAATTGTCTCTCCATCAAATTTTACAGGTTCAATAAGGATATTGAATTTCATACAAAGGTGTCCATCCCGGTTTTGATCCTGGTATTTTTGTCCATCTGATACTCAGGGTCAAGAAGTTCATTTATTTTTCTCATCATAAGGTTGATTGCACCTTCAAATTTCTTCCTGTATTTTTTTTCTACCTCAGGGGTAAAGGGAACAAAATCTTTAGCAATCTTGTATTCTTTCAGTTCACCATCAACAGTAAGAGGCTTGCCAATTCTGTAAACAACCCTGCAATTTTTCTTGATAATGGGTGAATCACCTGGATAGCATTTATCACTACCATTACAACCTACAGGAATTACAGGAATTTTTGTGCTCAGTGCCACCTCTGCTACACCAATGTGACCCTCTTTCAATCTTTTTGATCTTGTGCCTTCAGGAAAAACTAACAGGTTCAGCTTCTTTTCAAAAAGTGCCTCTTTATTAAGTTCCCTGACTTTTTCCATCATCTTGTAGAAAGTGTCATTGATAAATGACCTGTAATCCCATTTTGCTGGATCGTAATCCCCATGTGGAGTGGTGATAAGTTTTATCAGTCTATCCATCTTTTTTTCGTTGAAAATTTCTTTTTCAATTTTGCCATCAACATAATCTCTTAAAAGCCTGTACTCCCTCTCTGTCATTTTTGTTTTTTTGCCAAACATATATTGAAAATCTTTAGCTAAAAGGTATCCCCTGGAAGGGACGGGAATATTGTTGGTCATATTCATAAAATAGGCCATTATGGGATTTTCGTAATATTTCCCTTTTACCCAGGTGGTTATGAATGGATAGGAATGTCTCGGTTTCCCGAAATAGAGCCTGTACTGGAGTGGCCAGTAATTGAATCTATCGGTATGATTCATGATGAAGATCACAGGCTGGTCAAGTAGATTCTCTTTTCCTTCAAATATAATTTCTACTTTTTGTGCAATATAGATAGGCCTGAGAAAAACATAACCTACGAAGATCTGCCCCTTGGGTGTTGAGCTCAGTTTAACTCTCTCAAGAAATTCAAGAGTAATCATTTTTACTCTCTCCTGCTATTAAAAGATTAGCATACATGGGTGAATTGTCAATATTCTTTCACTTTATTTGAAAAATTTTGACAACTTGCTATAATTTAGCAAACATTCATAGGAGGGGGTATGAGATTGGTATTTTTTTTTCTAATTTCATTTATTATATTTCCTTTCTTATTATTTTCAGACAGTATTAATGTTCGTTCTCTTTCCCCAGAGGGTAGAATTAATGATAAGAACTCGCTTCTATCCTATAAAAATATGACTAGTCCTGACTGGTTACTTGAAAAAATTGGATATTTGAACAGGGTAATTAATAATGATCATTTTAATCATGAAGCTTTTGTTGCGAGGGAGTATTTAATTCAGCTATTGTATAACGGATTGCCTACGCCGGTGCAGAAAATTAAATCTGCCGATTTGGGCATAAGATATGCAGCGGAAGGGTTGAAATTTTTTCCTGATAATCTCCCTCTAACATTCTGGTATTCATGTTTTGTAGGTGAAAAATATCTCTATCTTGGTGTTCAAATGCTTCCCAAGGTACCACCTCTTCTTAGATCATTAAGAAAAATTGTTAAAAAAAATCCTCGTTGTTGTCTTTCTGCCCCGCTTTTTATACTTGGGAGGTACTATTTTAAGCTTCCACCATTTCCTGTTTCCTATGGTAGTTTGGAGAAAAGTGAGTATTATTTGAAAATGGGTATCAAATATAATCCTTCAATGATTCTGTCATATCTCTATCTTGCAGATACCCTTTATGCTGAGGGGAAAAGAAAGGAAGCCATTTCTGTTTTAAAAAGGGCTGAGAAGATAAAGCCGGTTACCTGGATGGAGTTGTATCTTTACAAGAAGTATTTTAGGGGAGTAAAATTGCTTGAAAGAGAAATGTCCAGAGGAACATGGGGGAAAAACCGGGATATTTTTATTGAAATTAATGGGAAATAATTTCTTTTCCTTTAGTAGCTTGTGAAAGGCTTGAATTTTTAAGATAAAGAAGAAAAAATTAAATAATGAAAAAGAAAAAAAAAAAAAAAAAAGTAAGTAAGTCCAGAAAGAGAAAATATATTAAACCTGAGCTTATCATTAGCTATCGGGGTTAGTTTACCTTCGACGAACAGATTATCAATATAAATCCTAATATCATGATGATCAAATGAAAGGTTAACTGGTCCGCTATATTTCAGGTTATAGTCATTTTCGCTATCAT
>JALTID010000121.1 GCA_027004335.1 bacterium | reverse complement strand
TGAATAAGGAGGAAGTGATGGAAGAGGTAAGGTTAATAAAGAGGTACCCCAATAGAAAATTTTATGATACCTGGAATAGCTGTTATGTGACCATGGAAGATATCGCCAATATGATCAGGCGTGGGTATGATGTAAAAGTTATAGATAACAAAACAGGTGATGATATCACACCTCTGGTTCTTTCACAGCTTTTCTTTGAGGAAGGGAAAAAAAGGAAGGCAAAGCTTCCCCTCAATGTACTTAAGAATCTAATAATGGGTGGTGAAGAATCTATTACTCAGTTTTTTACAAAACTAGCACAGGCCTCTCTGCAAGGTATAAAAGGTACCTCTGATAAAATAATGGATACTTCAGATGATGGAGTTGCAAGGATAGGGGATCTACTTCTAAATATTCAGAACATGATTGAAGATTTTCAAAAGAGAATTGACCAGAAGACCAGAGAGTTTATGGAAAAACTCTATCTTGTTCCTTCTCAATCAAAGGAAGTGGAGGCTCTTCAGCAGAAAGTAGAGGCGCTTGAAAAAAAAATAGCTGAGCTGGAACAAAAATTAAAGGAAAGTGAAAGTCGTGGAAAAAGAAAAACTACCCGTAAAAAATAGAGCGTCTCTTTTTCAGAATTTCAAAGATCATTTCCTGAATTGTGCTCCGTAACTCTTCATTAAAGGTATTGATAATAATTTCATTCTCAATTGTTTCAAGTGGTAATTCATGTAAGGGGATAGCCTCACCGAACTTGATAACCCACTTTGCCGGGAGTGGGATTATTCCAAATAGTCCTAAGAAGGGAAAAAAGGGTGTCACAGGGAAGAAGGGTAGGCCGGCCATTCTTGCGGCAAAATCCCAGTGCGATAGAACGGGGTATATTTCCTCAGAACCCACCACCGCTACCGGTATTACTGGTGTCCCCCCTTTAATGGCTACCTTGACAGTCCCACCTCTTCCAAATCTCTGAAGCTTATATTTTTCAGGGTAGGTTTTGAAAATACCTTTCCTTCCTTCTGGGAAAAGACCAACAATTTCTCCTTTCTGTAAGAGCCTGAGGGCATTATCCTGACTTCCTCTTGCCATTCCATACCTCTGAAGAATAATTCCAATAAATGGTTGTGTAAGAAACCACTCTTCAATTAAGAAACGGGGGAATTTGCCGAAGGGGTGATTCCTTTTCACTGCTTCTGTGATCATAAATGCGTCAAATGGTAATACCCCAGCATGATTTGCTACAAGTAGAAAAGGACCTTCCTGGGGTAAATTTTCCACTCCTTCCACTTCAACTCTCCAGTAGTCTTCATAGAGAAAATTGATTAAAGGTTGCATTTTTTCCATAAAAATTTCATCCTTACCAAATTCATCCACTTCAAGAGAGACTTCTTTTCCCATTCCTAACAGCAACCTTAAAATGGCAAAAGGAGAAATTTTTCTGATAAAATATCTCCACTCTTCAATTAATTGCAGGATCATGGGACTAGATAGGATTTCTTTCTGTAACTGCTGATATGTAGATAGCTGGTCAAGAACCTTTGCCAATTCCCCAACATTTTTTTCAATTAATCTAAAGTCTTCTGATCTTCTATGGAGAATTTCATCAACATTTTCTATCACTTCAGATAGTTTTCTGTTGAGGATATCTTCAAGATTTTTTTCCTTTAACTGAGTCTTTCCCATATTTCCTCTGCGATTTCTTTCATCATGTTTGCTCCACGGCTTCGTGGTGCGTATTCCCATATTGTTAGCCCATGGCTCTGAGCCTCATCAATTTTTACATCCATTGAGATCTTATTCCTGGATAACAACCTGGGGAAATGCTTTTCAAGGGTATTTATGATCTCATTGGCAAGTCTTGTCCTCCTGTACAACATTGGGACTATCATAAAAAAGGAGATGTCCCTCAGATGGTTAGTTTTCTTAAGTTGTTCAACAGTATCCATGATTTCAGCCGTGCCGTCAAGAGCAAGGTAGTTCAGACTTACTGGGATAATAATCTTATTTGAGGCAGTCATAACATTAAAACTTATCACTCCAAGAGAAGGAGGTGAATCAATAAAAACGAAATCATAGCCTTTAAGTTTTTTTAATGCCTTTCTCAACCGGATATCTCTATCAGATTCATCTTTAACATCATATGGAAAATTTACCAATCTTTTATTAGAAGGTAGAAGGTCAAGATTTTCAATCCTTGTTTTATAAATTGCTTGAGAGGGAGAAATTTCCCATGTAAGAACATCATAGATAGTGTGCTCAAGTTCCCTTACATTAAAACCAAGAGATTTTCCCGATTGACCCTGAGGGTCCATATCAATGATGAGAACTTTTGAATTCTTGTAAAGAGCAAAGTAGGAAGCCAGATTAACATTCAGAGTGGTCTTTCCACTACCGCCTTTTTCATTAATTAGTGCAAATCTAATCATCCTTTAAAACCCATTTTTCTTATTTTCCACGCAGAGAATGTGGTTTCTATGGCACTTTTTATGTCATGTTCACCCCAGAAGCCCAAAATATCCTTGGCTTTTTGAGTATCTGCTACCCATAAATATCTTATATAATCCAGGTGTGCACCTGGCACAGGGGAAACGCCTGCAAGCCACATTGCGTCAAGTGTCGGGTATAAAATTGAGTGTGCTATGGGAAGAGGTATCTTCCCCAGCAGTTTCAAAATAGTAGTTAAGGGAAGTACACCTTCGTCTGCTATATTAAAAATTCCCTCTGCATCGGTGCGAAGTGCTACCAGGAAAGCTTCTACTGCGTCATTTTCATGAAGGATCTGGTAGAGAGGATCGTAGCCCATTAAAACCGGGATCATTGATCTTGATAATATTTTTGTTATGAAATAATTTAGTTCTGGTCCGATTATTGTTGCAAGCCTTAAAATTGTGAGAGAAACCTCTGAGTGTTTCTTCTTGAAATTGAGGAGTATTGTTTCTGCTTCTAATTTGTCATTGACAAAGGGATATCTTGGGTTTTCCCTTGGCTTTTGCTCCTCTGTCAGAAAATTAGGATTTGATGGATAGGCTCCATATACCATCGTTGTACTTTTCATGATGATTTTTTCCACATCAGCCTCAGCACAGGCATGGGTCAGATATAGGGTCCCAATTACTTCTAATTCGTGCTGATAACTGAGATTATGGGTAGGATTTTCAAGAAATGCAAGGTGTAGTACAGTTTTTATTTCTTCACTTTTGAAGATATTTGCAAGGATAGCATCTGCAGCAGGTTGTGTGAGATCAACTTTATAAAACGGAATGTCTGGAGGAAGATCAGAGGGTTTTTCAATATCAATAATTATAAATGATGTCCCATCTTCATATAGTATCTTACTCACAGAGTTACCAATATAATTGTTTCCTGATTTTATATCATTCTTTTTTTTCTCTTCGGTTAGTTTTCTTTTGTAGCGGACATCTTTGGCAACTAATTTTTTGGCTTCCAATTCATCTATAAACCCTCTTCTT
>JALTID010000120.1:4784-10240 GCA_027004335.1 bacterium | reverse complement strand
TCTGAAGGACTTTTGCTCCAAGACTTGCCATCTCAAGCATCTCCTCGTAAGAGATCTTGCTGAGTTTCCTTGCTTTTTCCACTATCCTGGGGTCTGCTGTGTAAACTCCTTCAACATCTGTGTAGATTTCACAGAGATCAGCTTTAAGAGCAGCTGCAATAGCCACAGCTGTGGTATCTGAGCCACCCCTACCAAGAGTGGTTATATTGCCATTTTCATTTATTCCCTGGAAGCCTGCAACAATTACAATCTTGCCTTCAGATAAGTATCTTTTTATCCTCTCGGTGTCAATTTCCAGAATTCTTGCTTTCATATGGGCTGAATCTGTTTTCATTCCAACCTGCCAGCCAGTAAGAGAAATGGCATCATAGCCCATCTCCTGCAGGGCGATAGATACCAGTCCTATACTGACCTGTTCACCAGTGCTTACAACTTGATCATACTCTCTGGGATTTGGATCTTCTGATAATCCATAAACTAAATCCACCAGTCTGTTTGTTTCTCCCGCCATTGCGGAAACTGTGACAACGACATCATTCCCCTCATCTTTGGTTTTTGCTATTCTTCTGGCTACATTTTTGATCCTGTCCAGAGAACCAACTGAGGTACCACCATACTTTTGAACGATTAACATTATTCACCTCCAGCTTGATTAATTTCTATCTCCCTTGTGCCTTCGCTCAAAATCTTTATTTTAATAATATAAATTTTTTTCTCAAAAAAATTTTCCAGTAATTTTAAAAACTTTTCACCCCTCTCTATAGCGGTTACACCATCTACCAATTCTTCTGGATCAATGCCAATTGTTGAAAGATCATCAATGTCTTTTATTCTATAGAAATCAAAGTGATATAGGGGGGATTCCCCATAATATGTCTGGCGAAAAGTAAAGGTAGGACTTCTTACCCTTTCCCAGTTTTTGATCCCCATGCTCTTCGCGATCCCCCGAACAAATCTTGTTTTTCCTGCTCCTAAATCTCCTGTAAGGAGAATAACATCTCCTGCAGAAAGCTTTTTTGCTATCTCTTCTCCGGCAGAAATTGTTTCTTCTTCACTATGAGATATTATTTTCATTCCGTAGTAAATTCTGAAAGAATAGCTGGGATAGTCTCAAGCAGATCCGTAGCTATAAGTCCAGGCCCTCTTGTGACCCTTTCAGCTGCGAGCCCATGAAAATACACTCCCATCACAGCTGCCTTTTCCGGTGAAAATCCCTGAGCAAGGAAACCCCCGATTATCCCTGAAAGGATGTCTCCCATTCCTCCGGTTGCCATTGCAGGATTTTCAAAGGGACTTATGTAGAGCTTCCCCTCTGGTGTTGCAATGAGGGTTCTTGCCCCTTTTAAAACGAGATGTACTTCATGTTCCTGTGCGAAGTCAAGAGCCACAGTTACTCTGTTTTCCTGAATTTCAGCGGTATCCACTCCGCCTAAAAGTCTCGCCATTTCCCCGGGGTGAGGCGTGAGAATAACCGGCACGGAGACATTTTTTAGTAACTCCAGATCCTCTGCAAGAATATTAAGCCCATCAGCATCTATAAGAATTGGTTTTTTGGAATATTCAAGCACATTATAAAAAATCTTTTTTGCACTCCTGTCTTTCCCCAATCCGGGGCCGATAACCGCTGCGTTTCTTGAATTTAATTCTCTGGAAAGAAGAGAGAGATCAACAGAATCAACATTTTTTCCTTTTCCATAATACAATAACATTACCTCGTAAGGTTTGCTCTCAATATAATCTTTTAGATATTCCTCAATCGCTATGGTAACCAATCCTGTGCCCACTCTATAAGCTGAAATTCCCGCCATAAGTACCGCTCCAGTTTTCCCCGTTGATCCACCGATTACAATAAGATGACCAAATTTCCCTTTATGTGCATCAGCAGCTCTTGCCGGCAATTTTAATATATCGCATGCAGAATCAAGGTAAAAATATTGAGGATCCTTAAAAGCAATGTGTCTTGGAAAAGATATATCAATCACATATACTCTACCTGTATAAGCTGCCCCGGGATATGAAAAAAGTCCTACCTTTCCAAGTCCCATTGTGAATGTTGCTTCTGCTTTTACAGCAATATCCCCAGGTTTCCCAGTAAAAGCATCTAATCCAGATGGAACATCTACAGCAAAGACCCTCTTACCGGAATTGTTAATTTCTTCAATAATTCTTCTATAATTTTCCGATAGTGGAGGTTTAAATCCTGTACCAAGAAGCGCATCAATTATTACATCTGCACCGCTGATCAAGCCGGGAAGTTTTTCCACCTTCCCGTGTAAAACTTCAATTGGGACACCGAAATTTCTTATAACTTGAAAGTTGATCCCTGCATGGCCTTTTAGATCATCTTCCTCTCCAACAATTGCAACTTGAATATCATACCCATTATTGAAGAGGTATCTTGTAATTACGCATCCATCTCCTCCATTATTACCCTTCCCAACAATAACAAGGACCTTCTCCTGCTTCTGGATATACCTTTCCATAAGGAGTCTTGCAGTCCCCCCTCCAGCATTTTCCATTAGAACAACGCCTGGGATACCCATTCCTTCTATGGTAATTTTGTCCATTTCTCTTACTCTCTGAGGTATTGCAAGAATCATTTTTTGCCTCCTTCAAGAATTACGATACCCGCCACCATTTCCCGTTCATGAGAGAGAGAAAAAAGGATGTTTTTAACCCCTTTTGCTTTCATAACTCTCTCTATTTTTATTGAGTATACCTTTACCTCATTTTTCTTTCCAGAAAAAAAACCTACTTCCAGAGGAGAAAAAAAGAAGGTGAGGTTTAGTGCTTTCCAGAAAGCTTCTTTCAGTGCCCATCTTCCAGCAATTGATTCTGCACCCAGGGAGGATAGATGAGTTATCTCCTCTTCAGTGAGGACTTTCCTAATAAATTTTTCACCGTATTTATTTAAAAGAATTTCTATCCTCTCAGTTTTTACAAGGTCAATTCCTACTCCAAGGATCATTATTTGTGGTATTTCCCTCCGGAGTTAATCCATTTCTGAAAAGCTTTCATATTTTTTGGTACATTGTCTTTCATCAATTTTCTTTCAATAAAAGATGGGATCAGGAAACTTGCATGAACCACAGCTAAGTATTTTGCGAGGGTTTTCCCATTCTTAAGGGGGAAAAGATGCCATTCTCCATAGAGATATTTGAGATCATTGTTATACTTGGGATCAAGGGACCATCTGAAAAAATATTTATCAGGATAGTATGTATGTATGACCCTGTAGTAGAGTTTAAAAAAGAGTATTTTTACCATAAATTCTACATTTATCTGGTTTCCTTTTCTCCATATAAGCTTGGAGTACCTAAGGTCAGGTAAATATCTCTCCTGCCATTCTGGATGCTCCATCAGGCTCCAGGCTGTAGTTATTGGTTGATTGAAAATTAAATAAGCACCGATAAGAGCATGTTCTTCTCCATCATCGGTCTTTTTTAATTCGTTTGTAAGGATAATTTTGCCCTTTTCTAATTTTTCCCATTGTTCAGGAGTAAATTTGGGTATTTCATCTGATAAAATTACCCCTGTCCAACCTACTAGAAGGATTAGCACTACAAGATTTTTAAATTTCATTTTTTTTCCTCCATTAATTTTTTGAGAAAATTATACATCATAAACCCCAATTTTAAAAGATTTAAAATATAATACCTCTAAGACTTGACACCTGTCAATTTTTTCTCTAATATATATCAAAATGTAAAAGTGGAGGTTATGCATTATGAGAAAAAGAGGAGTTTTTCTAGTTATTGCTCTCTTTGCTTTTTTAGCTCTAATAATTTCCAGTTGTTCCTCAGGAGACCAGCCTTCTGATCAGCAGAAGGTGATTAGTCAACAAATCTCTTCTGCTAAAAATTATCTTTATGAGGGGCAGTATTCAGCAGCCAAGGCGAAATTTGGATATGTTCTTACAAACTATGATCCCAATAATTCTCAGGCAAATTTCGGTTATGCGCTTTCAGAACTTTTAGGATTTGCAGATCTTATCAGAACCGTAAGTGGACTCACAGGTTCTCTCAGCAGTATGGCTGAGGATGAAAATATTTTTGTAAGAGATGTTCTCCATGATCTTTTAAAGGACCTATATGACAAATTTAAGGATATTGATGGTCATCTGTTTTTTGCTATTGCGGATCCTAATTTTGAATTCATTCTCAGTAAGAGCACCCCCGTTTATTTATCTGCCTCTACCACACCTACTCTTGACCTTCAGGGAGAATGGGATAGAGCAGATGCTTTTCTGCTTGATGGTCTTTCCAAAGCTCTGATGGGCATTTTAAGTTTTACTCTTTCTATTGATCTTAGAGGAAATTACCTGGGAGCCTATGATAAAATCACTCAGATAGGTATGGACAACCTCTCCGTCAGTAAGATTATGAATGTGATTGTATATCTTTTCAATGACCAACAGTATCCCAATTTTCTTGGCCTTGATCCTGATGAAGGTGAGGCAAGGTGGAAGGAAGCAGGCCTTGATCTTGCAACAGCAGTTCAGTATATTATGTATGCCTTCTATTTCTCCAGCATTGAAACTGATAATCAGGATGATGATATTCTTGCATTTTATCCTACAAAACCAGATGGGGCTGAGTGCAAAAAAGGTGAAGGTGGTCCCTATTGTTCCTATGAATCAAGGGTAAATATGAAGAATGTGGATGTATGTGCTCTTCCTGCAACGACAGTAACAGGAAAAACAGTAATTAACATAATTCTTGATAAAGATGGCAAGAAGAAACCAATTGAAATGTTAAACAAAGCAGGTACAGCATGTGTCCTGAAGAAGATTCAGGAATCTCTTGATTATACTAATGGGAAGGATGTGAAGATTTATCTTATTACAGAAATACTCCCTGTACTTATCGATTCAATAAAAGGTTTATTACCAGAAGATACGGCTAGTTTAATAGAAGCTTCTCAATTAAATACTCCAGAGGGATTAAAGAATAACCTGGGTCTTGGGGATCCAATAGCTCTTGACCTTGGTAATTTCTTTGAGAATCCTCCTCCAAAAGGTTTAAGGGGCTTCTTCCCCGCATGGGATACAAGCTCTAAGTGGGAGGAGAATTTCTTTGTTCTTGAGAAAGAGTGTCCCAATAATAATCGCTCCGCCGATGACCCTTTCTATTTGAGAGCTCTTACTGATGTTTCCAAGGATGCAGGAATAGGGGATATTCTCTTTCCTTGTAATAATCCTGAGGATCTACCTCATTTTTCCTTTAGTTATCCGGGATTTCCAACTATTATTAAAATACCTGCTGATGGAATTAAATCTAAGTCAATATATATAGCTTTTCAGGATCCTTCTTTTAATAACATGCTTTATTTGAATTTTGATTCTGATCACATGCCACCAGGAGCTAACTTTGACAATCCTGATCTGTTAGGTTATGGTCCTCAGCCTGCCAATCTTTATAATTTAAATGCTCTGATCCAGTATTATATTAATATTG
>JALTID010000120.1:0-4774 GCA_027004335.1 bacterium | reverse complement strand
TTATTATCATGGGGGGCGTTGCCCCCCTTTTTTTTATAATTTCCTGCAGGCAGAATGTGAAACCCGACCCAAGAATTTTGTCTGCCAGAATAGAGTTGTATAACAGGTTTCTTATCTGGCAGAAGTACGATGATGCTGAAAAAATGGTGGATGAGAATTTCTTGCCTGTGATAGAGAAGTTTTCATCTAATAGGAGATTTGTTAATATAAAAGTTATCAAGGTCAATCTCCTCCCAAATGGTAAAAAAGCAGAGGTTATTTTAAGAAGAGAGTATTATTTCACAGATAATAATGTTGTTAAAAAGGAACTGGTTCGTCAGACATGGGAATTCAAAAATGGTAACTGGTTCCTCACTGGAGAGAAGAGATTTTAATCCTTTCTGCCCCAGGGGCCGGATCCGTAGAAGTGATCTTTAACTAATTCCTCAGGATTCTGTGAGTAAAATTCTTCCGGAGTGAATTTAAACTTGAAATTGGTGCAGTACTCTTCAAGAATTTCGTAAGCCTCTTTTAGCTCCTGTATTTTTTCTGCGCACTGCTCTGATGGTTCTTCGCAGAGATCGGGGTGATATTTTTTGCTCAATTCCCTGAATCTCTTTTTTATAAATTTGAATGTTACATCACCCTTTAATCCGAGAGTTTGTAGAGCCTGTTTTACTTCTTCATATTTCATATTACTCAATTATACCAGAAAAAAACTTTTCTCAATAAATTGGCTTGATAAAAAAGGAAGAAATCTTATAATTACCATCATGGAGTTACCCAGAGAAAGATTTTTGAAGGCTGGTGAAGGAGCTCTCTCCGACTATGAACTTCTGGCAATAATTTTAAGAACCGGGGCAAGGGGCGAGGATGTTGTGACAACTTCCAGAAAATTGCTCCAGAAGTATGAAGGGTGGACTGGATTGAAAAAAGCAGGTATTGGAGAGTTATCTTCGGAGAGAGGAGTAGGCAGGGTCAAGGCGATAACCATCAAAGCCCTTTTTGAAATTTGCAGGAGAATCAATTCAGAAGGCTCAGGGAGGGAAAGAATTATGTCCCCCGAAGATGCATACGAATTTGTTAATCCCTATTTCTGGAAAGAGGAGAAAGAGAAATTGCTTTTGCTTATTCTTGATGTTAAGAATAAGCTTTTGAAACTTGAAACCCTGGGTCTGGGAGGAGGAAACGGTGTAGTAATTACCCCGAAAGAAATCTTTACCCCTGCTATCAGAGAGGGAGGTAGTGGAATAATTCTTGCTCATAACCATCCTTCAGGTGATCCCTCCCCTTCAAAAGCTGATGTTACCTTTACAAAAAGGGTAAAAGATGCGGGTGAGATTATAGGAATTCAGTTAGTTGATCATATAATTGTTGGAGATAGAAAATTTATAAGCTTAAAAAGAAATGGTAATATCTAAGCAATTTTCCCGAGATCCAGTCTTTTCCCCCAGAGTCTTAGCATCTCGTATCTGATGGCCTGGTTCTCTTTGAATTTTAGCGTTGGGTCAGCTTTGATAATAGATTCAGCAGATTCCCTCGCGATCTCAAGGAGCCTCCTGTATTTTATTATATCTGAGTAAGAGAGCTCCTGTTCCCCTGATTGCTTAGTGCCAAGAATCTCTCCGGGCCCTCTTATCTTCAGGTCTTCTTCTGCTATCTTAAATCCGTCTGTGGTTTTTTCAAGAACTCTGAGCCTCCTGAATGCTACCGAACCAGCTTCTTTTCCAGCAACCAGAAAACAGAAAGACTCTTTCCTTCCCCTCCCCACTCTTCCTCTTAGCTGATGTAATTGGGCGAGTCCGAATCTTTCTGCATGCTCTATCACCATTACTGTCGCATTGGGGACATCCACACCTACCTCTATCACAGTCGTGCTGACAAGTATATCAATCTCGCCGTTTTTGAATTTTCTCATTATTTCTTCCTTTTCATCGGGTCTCATTCTCCCATGGAGAAGGCTGACTCGAAAATTTGAGAAAAGATCTTTCAGCTTTTCGTAACCTTCTACAGCATTTTTAAGGTCCATCTTTTCTGATTTTTCAATCAGAGGGAAGACAAAATATATCTGTTCACCTTTGCTAAGAACCTCATTGATCCTGTGATATATATATTCCCTTCTACTTTCGTCCACAACAACCGTGGTGATTTCTTTCCTATCCGGAGGCATTTCATCCAGAATGGAAATATCCAGGTCCCCATAAGTTGTCATGGCTAGGGTTCTTGGAATAGGTGTTGCAGTCATAACCAGAACATCGGGATTTATCCCCTTTTTTACAAGCTCTCTCCTCTGGATTACCCCAAATCTGTGCTGCTCATCTATTATTACATAACCCAATCTATGGAATTTCACATCCTCCTGAAAAAGAGCATGAGTCCCTATAACTATTTGTGCTTTACCTGACATTATTGCGTATAGAATACTTTCTCTTTTTCTCCCTGTTATACTTCCTGTGAGAAGAGTTACCCCTACATCTAATTCATCTAAAAAGTTTTTCACATTAAAATAGTGTTGCTCTGCAAGGATCTCTGTTGGTGCCATCATTGTTACCTGGTATCCCGCTTCCACCACATTTAGGGCTGTGGCAGCAGCCACCAGAGTTTTCCCGCTTCCCACATCACCCTGAAGAAGTCTGTTCATAGGGTAGTGAGATGAAAGATCTTTCTCAATCTCCCCTATTACTCTTCTCTGCGCTGCTGTGAGCTCAAAGGGGAGTGAGGATAGGAGTCTTTTTTTTAGATGTCCTGTGAATTTGAATTGTATCCCCCTTTCATGCTTGTTTTTTTCTCTTTTATAAACGAGGGCCAGTTGAAAGGGAAAAAACTCTGCAAATTTTAGCCTAAGATGAAAAGGAGTTTCTCCATTTTTTAATTGTGCAAAGTTAAGATTAGATGGTGGAAGATGTAAATTTAAGAGAGAATCCCGAAAATTAGGAGTATCTACTTTTTCCGTTACTGAATCTGGCAGATATTCTTTCAAGTTTATCTTCTCAATAAGATTACCGATTGTTTCCCTGATTTTTTTTTGAGAAAGAAATCTTTCTGATGGATATAGGGCAATGATGCCAGGTGAAAAATCTTCATCATGAAGAATATCTGGATGAATTATACTCTTAGCTCCTGAGAAGTGATCAAAGACGACTTTACCTGCTACTGTTACCTCTTCTCCTTTTTTAAGAAGTGAGGAAGGATAGTTTCTGTTAAAATTAAACCAGAGGAGTTTCATAGCCCCAGTTTTATCTTTTATTATTGCCTGATAGAGTCTTTTCCCTCCAGAGGTTTTGATTTCCCCTTGGGAAGCTACTCTTCCCCGGATTACGCATTCCTCATTGATCCTTGCATTGAAGATGGATACGAATTTTCTTCTATCTATATATTTTTGTGGAAGAAAAAGTAGAAGATCTCTGACAGTTTTGATCCCCTGCTTTTTAAAATATCGGGAGATCCTTTTATCTGAAATGGATATCTCTTCAAAGAGGAATTGAACAAACTTTAATTTTTCCTTCCAGCTTTCTTCTTTTTTTTTTTTTTCTTCTATTGAGAGGATCGCCTCTTTTACAATTTTTAGCTTTATATCCTTATCGGCTACATCATATTTCTCAAAGAGTCTGGAGAGGTGATAAGCCAAAATCCTCTCCTGAGGGTTTTTAACTTTCTGAGAAATATTTTTGTAATAGTAGTGAAGGCCTTTGATGTTATTTACTTTGTCTGGATTTTCTTTGATGAAGAGGAGGGGTTTTTCAAGATCCTTCAGATTTATTCTGCTCTCCTCCTTCTAAGTTGAGTTTCTTTTTTATTTCGTCCATAAGCTCTTTTAACCTTATTCCATGATTTTCTGCTGCATGCCTGATAGTTTCATAATTCAACCCCTTGCAATGGAGACAATCCATATGGAATTCAAGAAAAACTTCCTTGACTGATGGATATGCGCGAAAAAGATCTTTTAAAAGTGTATTTGGAGCTATTGGGACATTTTTAAAATTCTTTTTACCCATTTTTTAGAATACCTTCACTCTAATATATTTTTGAGGATTGGTTTTCATATCCTTTATAAGAGATTGTATTTCTTTCAGGGTCTTGCTTGTCTTATCCAGAGTCTTAAGCAATTGATTGTAGAGTTTTTTATCTTTGACAATTTTTCCTGCGCTTCCCTGTCCCTTTTCAATTGCGGCCATAATTCTATCCACTCTATCAAGAATTGAATTTATTTTAACAAAGGGTGAAGGATCGTGCAATAGCTTGCTCACTGTTCCTTTTCCCTTTGAGGCGGATAATATCACATTATTTACATTATCGTAAAGCTCCGAGCTATTTAAAAGTTTTCCCATGCTGGAATTTTTTTTGTTAAGAAGATTAACAAAAGAGTTAAGCTTTGAAACGATACTTACCAGTTGATTATATAGAGTTTTGTTATTTACAAGAAGGCCAAGACTCCCTTTCCCCTCTCTGATCACTTCTCCGATACTTTTCAGATCTTCTATTATCATCTCTAAATTTCTAAGAGATGCTGTAGCACCTGAGACAAATTCGGTTATATCAAGTGGAGGAACAGAGAGGATGAATTCCCCATTTTTGAGGGCTCTTCCACTTTCACTTCCGAGAGTTAATGTTATGATTTTATTCCCTAAAAGTCCCTTTGTTTCAATAAATGCCTTTGAATCGTTTCGTATGTATTTTCTGTATCTTTCTCTAATTTTCATTACAACTATCAGATTCTTAGATTTAAGATTTGATGGAAAAATTATGTCAGAAACATAGCCCACATCCACCCCTGCCAACCAGACAGGGGAACCAA
>JALTID010000119.1 GCA_027004335.1 bacterium | reverse complement strand
CGTCGTAAATTGAAGTACTGGGATAGAATAATTGAAGCATTGATAAAAAAGGAAGAAAAATATTCCAGATTACAGGAGGTTAAAAATTTTACACAAAATTAGCTTGCACTATGGAGAATTTTCTGGATTTAAATCAAGATTAGACGTAGAGTTAGAAAGGGAATAATTTATTTAAACAACACTTTCTTAATCCTATATTCCTATTTTAGTCTTCCTTTAATAAAAACCTACCCAACCTCCCTCCACCCCCTCTTTCTCACCCCCAATTTTTTCTCCAGGGGGGTAGAAAATTTTCTACCGATTTACTAAGGTGCAATCTGCAATTTTTCTGGAAAAAGCAAAATAATTAAGGTAAAATGAAATAATGATGAAAATTGAACAGAGGTTAACAGAATTAGCTCCAGGGATAAAGGTTCTCCACGGTGAGAAAATTTTTTCTCCGGTAAATCCCAACGGTTATTACATCTACGATTGTAATACCCTGATTGCAGAAGCAGAAGATAGAAGCCTCGTTGATCTAATTGACCCTGGATTTTACAGAAGGAATGATGAGCAGTTTGAGGAAAAAAGAAAATTCCTTGAAGGCCTGAATATTAGAAATATTTACCTTACCCACAGGCACTTTGACCATTTCTCAATAATGAATGTTTTGAAATATTTCGGCAAAGCTTATGCTTACCCTATAACAGATGAAGCTATTCAGTATCATCCCGGCTTCACTACTGGACATATAAACTTTTTTGATGTTATGAAAACATATTTTGACATAGATCCCGCTCTCCTTCGCCACTACCAGACTGAGTTTATTGATGAGGGTGAAGAAAAAATTGGAAGATACAAGTTCCAGATAATCCCAACGCCTGGGCATTCTCCAGATTCAATCACTTTTTATCAGCCAGAGCTAAAACTTGCAGTAGTAGGAGATCTTATAGTAGCATTTAAGAGGAAAAATGGTGATGAAATAATAAAAGCGGGGACTCTTCGTCCTCAGGGTTCCAATTGTTTTGATCTATTCAGATCCCTTGAAAAATTATTGCCACTGGAGATTGAAATATTAATACCTGGCCACGGTTTCCCCTTAATTGGTAAAGAAAAAGTTGAAAAGATGAAAAAAAATCTACCCCAGATGTTTTATAATGTCGTCAAAGAGTATCTCATAGCCAGAAATCAGACAGAAAGATTTGGATTCAAAAAATAAAATGAAAAACCAGGTAGCAGAAGTAGTCAAAAGAAGGGGAAGGGAAAAATTTCCTCTTTTGAAGGAGATAGCAGAGACCTTATACAGGTACCATGAAGAATCTCTACACGAATTCAGAAGCTCCAAATTTTTAATGAAAATTTTAAAAAAAAACAACTTCAATATATCACATCCTGAAGCAGGGAAACTAAAAACCCACTTCATCGCTAAAAGAAAAATTTCCTCAGGCAAAAAAATAGCCTTTATTGTAGAATATGATGCCCTACCAGAGGTGGGACATGGGTGTGGTCACAACCTGATCTCTGCGGCATCAGTAGTTGCAGGGATAATAACTTCTTCTATTGCCAGCAAAGGTGAGGTATATGTCATCGGTACGCCTGCAGAGGAAATCGGTGAGGGAAAGATATCAATGATCAAAGCAGGTATCTTTGATTCAATAAATTACGCCATGATGTTCCACCCTGGCAACAGGACGAGGGTCAGACCAGAATTTACTGCATTATCAGAAGCAGATGTAACTTTCTATGGTAAAAGTGCCCACGCATCCAGTTACCCTGACCAGGGCATCAATGCCCTCCATGGACTGATCAGCCTCTTCAACGAAATAAATGCTTACAGGCAGCATCTCAGCAACGATTTTAGAATAAGCGGGATTATAACTGATGGAGGCAAACTTCCAAATCTTATTCCTGAAAAAGCTTCAGGAAAATTCCACCTGAGAGCTGTGACTCATGAAAAATTGCAGGAGCTAAAAATTAGATTTAAAATAATGGCCCAGGCTTCCGCAAAGGGAACATTTACAAAAGTTAGAGTCAAATTCTCTCCTTTTGAATTGAAAGAGATGAAAATATGGGAAGATCTGGAAGAGCTTTTCAGAAAAAGCCTGCTTGAAGTAGACCCCGATATTGATCTTGACGAAAAACCACGCGGGCGATGGGCGTCATCCGATATTGGTAATTTAAGTCACATTATTCCAACAATTCAGCCTACATTAAAAATCACAAAAAATCCCACGCCCATACACACAAAAGATTTTGCAAGAGCAACTCTCACTGATTTCGCCCTTAACCAGACATTGATAGCAGCTGAATCCCTTGCCTTAACCACATTGAAATTGCTGGAGGAAAAATGAGGGCAATAGGCCTTATGTCTGGTACCTCAGCAGATGCACTGGATATTGCCCTGGTGGAGATCAATGAAAATTCTTCACCTCCAATAGATCTTATTAAATTTGAAACGGTTGCCTATCCAGCAGACATCAAGAAGAGGATAAGCAACCTAGTCCACTCACTGGAAACCACTTTAGAAGAAATTGCTGATTTGAATATTGAACTGGGAAAATTCTACGGTGACTCCGTAAACAAGTTCATTGAAAAAAACAATTTATCCTATGAAGGAATAAAAGTCATAGGTTCTCATGGCCAGACCATTTTTCACAGATCTAAAAAAATAACAGGAAAATCAGCAACACTACAGATAGGAGATGGAGCAGTAATAGCAAAAATTACATCCATCCCCGTTGTTTCAGATTTCAGAATTGATGACATTGCTGCTGGCGGTGAGGGAGCACCATTAACACCATACTTCCATTATATCCTTTTTAAAGATTATGGAGAAAATGTTGCTGTTCTAAATATTGGAGGGATCTCAAACATAACAGTAATTCCAGTAGAAGGTAAGAAAGAAGATGTCATAGCCTTTGACACAGGCCCAGGGAATTCCTTAATTGATATTGCCGTAAGTGACTTATTCAACGAGGGAATTGACCGCAATGGAGAAATTTCATCAAAAGGGAGTATAGATGGAGGGCTTCTTAAATATCTCCTCTCACATTCATATTTTCAAATTCCTCCACCAAAATCCACCGGAAGAAAAGTTTTTGGAAAAAAGTTTTACACAAAAATCAGACGAAAAGCAGCCGGCATACCCCCTGAAGAACTTCTGCGAACCCTTGTGGAATTTACAGCTTCCTCAATCTTTGAAGCGTATAAAAATTTTATATTCCCAGAGACCCGGATATCCACTTTATTTATCAGTGGTGGTGGAACAAAAAACAAAACACTATTCAATTCCATCAGGGAAAAATTTAAAGATGTAAAGGTAAAGACCCTGGAAGACGCAGGTTTAAATTCCAGGGCAGTTGAAGCAATGGCTTTTGCTTACTTTGCCCATGAAACCTTTTTCAAAAAAGAACCGATTAATATCCCTTCAGTAACAGGAGCTGAAAAAGCTGTTATCTGCGGGAAGATCTCACTCCCCTGAAT
>JALTID010000118.1 GCA_027004335.1 bacterium | reverse complement strand
CATTATTTTATCTTAAAAAACCTTTTACTGCATGTAAAAAGTATAAATTCAAAATGAACTACTACTTGAGGTGGGCAGAAAGTCCGGTATACCTTTTTAGAACTATGGTAAAAGGCATAAAAGTTTTAATTCTAATTACATATTTTTCTCTCAGGGAATTGTGGGAGTACCTTGATTATCATCCCGAAGAATGGCATAAAGAGAGAACAGGAGAGTATCCATCTTATTATCTGGAAGAAGAACATCGGGAGGTTGTTAATGAGTAATTATGGCAAATATGTAGAACCCACAAAAAATGTTGAAGACTCCGCTGATGTGGTAGTGATTGGTTCAGGGGCAGGAGGAGGAACAGTTGCTGCGGAACTTGCCGAAGCAGGCTTCAAAGTTATTGTTATTGAGGAAGGTGGATATTTTACAAGTAAAGATTTTAAATACGAACCTGTTGAAATGATCCAGAAGCTATACCGTGAAGCCGGCACAGGTGTTATTCAGGGGAAACCTCCTATAATCTTTACTGAAGGTAGATGTGTTGGGGGCTCTACTGTGATTAATGGGGGTATGTCATGGAGAACACCTGAAAAAGTTTTAAAAAGGTGGCATTGGGAATTTTCCCTTGATGAAATAACCCCTGAAAAGCTTGAACCGTTCTTTGAGAGGGTTGAAAAAAGAACCAGTGTTTCATTACAGCCAGATGATACTATTGGGATGGATTCAAGATTAATTAAATTAGGCGCTGATAAGCTTGGATATAGAACTGAGCCTGCTAAGAGAAATATCAAGGGTTGTAGAGGGTTAAACAATTGCATTTTCGGTTGTCCTATTGATGCTAAAAAAAGCACACTTGTTGCTTATATTCCATCTGTGGAAGAAAATGGAGGAAAAATATATCCATGGGTTAGAGCGGAAAAGTTACTAATAAAAGATGGAAAAGCAACTGGTGTTGTCGGGAGATTTCTCACTAAGAGATTCAAAAGAACCAGGTTTAAGCTTACAGTTCATGCAAAAATTGTGATTGTTGCTGGTGGTGCCATTCAAACTCCTCATTTTTTACTTAAAAACAAATTTAAAAGCTCAAGTAAACTGGTGGGGAAGAACCTTTTTACTCACCCAAATGCGAAAGCAGTCGGTCTCTTTGATTCCCCTGTATATGGCTGGAAGGGAACCATTCAGGGATGGCAGCTCAGGGAATTTCAGGACGAGGGGATTATAGCATCAACAACTTTTGTTCCCCCTGGTATGATTTCAATGTCGATGCCATATGAAGGAGATGAGAACCTGAAGGTAATGGAATATTATAACAAAATGGTAACTGCTGGCGTACTTATTGAAGATACAGGCTCGGGCATTGTAAAGTCATTGCCCGGCGATATGGCTGTTCCTGTCTATGATATCAATGATTACGATTTCTATAAAATAAAAAGAGGGATTGCTATACTTTCTGAGATATATTTTGCGGCTGGTGCAAAGAAAGTGATATTGCCTTTTGATCCCCTGAAAGAAATTTATTCGCCTGATGAAATTAAGAAAATTTTTGAAATAAAAATATCCAAAATGGAAACGGAACTCCTCACTGTTCATGTGATGGGAACAACAAGGATGTCAGGAAAAAAGGAAGCAGGAGTTGTGAACCAGTGGCTTGAATCCTGGGATATTGAGAATCTTTTTATAACAGATGCCAGTGTGTTTCCAACTCCTATAGGGGTAAACCCTCAAATTACCATCATGACCCTTGCTACATGGGCCGCTGCTCATATAATAGATAATAGAAGTAAATATCTATCTAAATAGAGCAGTGGTTTGAAGAGAAGAGAATTTATTAAAGATTTTTTTTATTCACTTGTATTGCTACCTGCCACAAAATCTCAGCTAAATCCTGATGTTACTTCTTTACTCTATTTCTACCAGAATGTGAGAAAATCTCTTTTACCTAAGAGATGTAGAAGCTTCTTGATCAGGGGTCTTAATAAAAATATCACTATTCTGTTAGAAAAAGCTCCGGCTCTTGAGAGAATTGAGATTTCTTCTCTCCTCAGGATAGTAAAAATTTTTACTTTGCTGGATAAGAATATTTTCTACGAATTTAAAAATAGTTTAAATTCGTTTACATATCAACTTTTTCTCAAGATCAAGCTTCCATTAGATTTTGCTTTTTTTAGTTCGGAAAATTTTATTAAATGTAATAACATAGCTCTACCACCCGAAGTAGTACCTTTAACACCTCCCCCTTTTTCCAGTTATTCTCCCGATGAACTTGAAGAAATTCTCAGAGAAAGAGGATTACCTTGAGAAACGGTATATATCAAGGTATTGATTTTTCAGGAGATTTTAATCTTTCTACGGAGGTACTCGTAATAGGAAGTGGCTGGAGTGGTTCCATGGCTGCCCAGATTTTTACAGAAAACGGCTATGATGTAACTGTGGTTGAGAAAGGTAATTACTTTCCCCCTGAGGAACTGGGTAAAAGCGAAATTGGCTCTTTCACAAATTTTTACAAAAAAGGTATTGTTTTCAATCGGGAAAATTCCATATTTTTTCTTGAACCTAATCTTCTTGGCGGGTCATCTGTAGTTGATTGGGGGAATTTCTACCCCTTAGGCCCTGAAGAAATTGCCTCCGTTTTTAAAAAGTATTCCTTTTCTGTAAAAGAAATTAAGACTGCAATAGAAAAACTTACCAAAGATCTCTCAATAATTACACCCGAAGATGAGGCTGCCAATGAAAATAATAGGCTCTTCAAGAGGATATTCTCTTCATACTGTTTAGTTAATACTGTTTTGAGGCATACTTATGAATGTGCAGAATGTGGACTATGTATGAGGGGGTGCAGGTATAACAGGAAGCAGTCAGCATTAATCACTTTGATACCAAGGGCAAAATTTTTAGGAGCAAAAATCTATACAAACTTTGATGTGGAAAAAATTTATCCGGGAGAGGAACTATCCGCAGTGGAAGGGAGAATTCTCGCAAAGAATGCTACTTATAATTTTAGAATAAAAAGTAAAATTATTATTCTCACTTCAGGAGTAAAAGATACTCTTAGAATTTTTTCAAATAGCGGTTTCATTCATTATTACCTTTCACATGATCAACTTACTTATCTTACTTTTCCAGTTTTTGCTCTATCAGATAAAATAATTAACTCCCATATTGGGATTCCACAATTATATTATTGCAACAAAGATGCACCATATAAGTACTTTATAGCACCATACAGTTTTTATCCTGGATTCGCTTCATTTTTTTTTGACTCCCCGGAACCTTTGCTAAGATTTGATCATTTCTTTATCTCAGGAATAACATTTCCTGTAAACTTAGAAGGGCTTAAAAAAGGTAAGTTTCTTAATGAAATAAAAAGAGGAATACGATTTACTGTAGAAACCTTATTGGAAAATAGTTTCAAAAAAATTTATATCCCTTTAAAATATCTCTCAGAAATAACTTCCTTCCGACAACTAAGTAAGTTAGATTA
>JALTID010000117.1 GCA_027004335.1 bacterium | reverse complement strand
ATACCACTTTTCTCCCCTCAAGCAGTGATAATTTCCCACCAAGCAGCATGCCACCCGTAAAAAAACATGGAAAAAACTTATCTCCTTTTGAGAACTTTAAAAATTACATTAAATCAAAGAAACCATTTATTACCCCTCTTATCAGTCTGATGCAGTTTAACCCCCAGGAGAAGATATTGAAAATAATAATTGCATCCAGCAGACATCAGAATATCTTTAGCAGTTCAGAAGAAATTATGGATTTTATCCATGACTCTGCAGAAAAGTTTCTCGGAAAAGTTAAAATTGTTGTTGAAAATAAATTTGATAATTCATCCTCAAAGCCAAAAGCCCAGAAAATTATTACACCACAGGATATAGAAGCAGCAGAAAATCTTCAAAAGATTCTTGAAGAGTTTGAAGGAAGAATAACCAAAATTATCCCGGAAGGAGGAGAGCATGGAAGATTTTGACATAGGAAAAATTATGCAAATGGCAGGTGATTTCAGATCAGCACTGGATAAGATTACCAGAAAACTGGAGAAGGAAGAAATAGATGTAAGCATTGGTGGAGGAATGATAAAACTCTCAATAAATGGTGTCGGAAAAGTAAAAGAGCTTCAAATTGATGAGACTTTATTTTCAAAAGGTGATAAAGAAATGCTTGAAGATATGCTTACAGCAGCTTTTGAAGTCGCTATTAGAAGATTGAAAGAAGCAATAGAAAAGACATTTTCCGCAACTCTTATGGAATCTTTTCCTCTTTTCAATTTGCTGGATAACTTTATAAATAATGAAGACGAAGATGAGTAACTATTCGTGGCTTGAAAAGATCATTGACCAATTTAAGAAGCTTCCTGGCATAGGAGAAAAAAGTGCACTGAGAATCACTCTCTATCTTCTAAATTCCTCCGAAAAAGATATAGAAGAATTTGCAAAGACTATAGTTGAAACTAAAAAAAATCTAAAATTTTGTTCAATATGCGGGGGCTTAACAATCAATGACCCATGCGAGATATGCTCAGATCCAGCAAGGGATCATACGACCCTGATGGTTGTGGAAAAACCGCAGGATATCTTCACAATAGAAAAGACCGGGATGTTCAGAGGAATATACCATGTCCTTGGGGGGCTCATCTCTCCTTCTCAGGGAGTAACTCCGGATAAATTAAGAATAAAAAAGCTTATGGAAAGGATAGGTAAAGGAAATTTCAATGAAATTATAATAGCAACAAGTCCTACAGTGGAAGGAGAAACCACAGCGCTCTATATAAAAGAACTTCTCACAGGAATGAATATAAAAATTTCTCGTTTGGCATCCGGCGTCCCCTTTGGTTCAGACCTTGAATACATTGATGAGAGAACCCTTTCCCAAGCACTCGCCCACAGAATCTCACTCAAGGATTGAATCTATTTCTGCAACTGTAAAGTTCAAGAATCTCGTTAGATGTTAATTCCTCAGGTCTTTTCTCAAGTAATCTTTCAATTTCACATCTTCCCAGTAGAGATGCAAATTTTCTTCTTATTTTTTTTCTTCTTACTGAAAAGAGAAAAAAAAGAAACTTCAAAAAATTTTCACCATTACCAATTTCTATGTCATTCTTCATAGTTAGTTTCAGTACCAGAGAATATACCGAGGGGGGTGGAGAAAAAGCCCCGGGACCTACTGTAAAAAGTTTCTCCACAATGAATAACTCTTGTAATGCGATTGAATAAGGACCGGTTTCTCTACTACCGGCTGGGGAAAGAAGCTTTTCCCCAACCTCTTTTTGAAACATTAAAACATACTTCTGAATTTCCGGTTGCTCCAAAATAATCTTTTTAACAAAAGTAGTTGAAATTGAATATGGTAAATTTGAAATCACACCGTTTATATCAAATGTCTTCTGAAGTTCACTCAAATCTAACTCCAAAATATCTTCTCTTAAGAGATAAACTTTCTCTCTAAACTTTTCTTTTATATACTCAGATAAATTAGAATCAACCTCCACAGCTATGACCCTGTAGCCTTTTGTCACAAGCTTCTGGGTTAAAATACCTCTACCTGGTCCAACCTCAAGAACTGTTCCTCCAGTCGGGACTTCCAGAACAGAAACTAATTTTTCTGCGATTTGCGAATTCCTTAAAAAATTCTGGCCTAAGGCCTTCTTTCTATTAAACATCGGAATCAAAGGCGTCAAGGGAGAAGGAGTCCTCTCTCCCATTTTTAAAGTAAAGATACCCTGTATATGCGACCATTGCACCATTATCAGTGCAATATTCTATAGGGGGAAAATACACTTTAATATTTCTTAATCTTGACTCTCCTATCATTTTCTCTCTCAAACGGGAATTAGCCGCAACTCCCCCAGCCACAATCACACTTCTAACTCTATAATCCTCAGCAGCTTTCAAACTCTTTGAAACAAGAACATCCGCCACTGCTTCCTGAAAAGAAGCTGCAAGATTATTCAGATTGAGAGCTTCTTTCCCCTTCTTTTTAATTACTACAGCCACTGCCGTTTTCAGGCCACTGAAACTAAAATCATAATCTCCGCTGTTAATCATACCACGAGGAAAGTTAAAAGCGGATGGATCCCCTTTTTTTGCCAGATTGTCAATTACCACCCCCCCAGGATAACCAAACCCTAACAACTTAGCGACCTTATCATATGCTTCTCCTGCAGCATCATCTCTAGTTTCACCAAGTTTCTTATAATTAAGTAACCCCCTAACAAGATATAGGGTCGTATGGCCTCCAGAAACAACAAGAGCTACAGCAGGCAGAGGAATCGCACCACTGACAAAAGCAATAGTAAAATGGGCTTCAAGATGATTAACCCCGACAATCTTTTTACCGTATCTGGCAACAACTCCTTTTGCAAAAGAAAGACCCACGAGGAGGGAGCCGATAAGACCCGGCCTGTTTGTAACAGCTACACCATCTATATCTCCAATTTTGAAATTAGATGCCCTCAAAGCCATATCCACAACATAAGATATATTTTTCACATGATGCCTTGATGCCAGCTCAGGAACAATTCCTCCAAAAGGTTTGTGAATTACAATTTGAGAGGCAACAATATTGGAGAGAATTTCACCATCTTTTACAATAGCAGCAGATGTTTCATCACAGGAGGTTTCTATTCCAAGGACAATCATTATTTTATTTTCTTTACCCAGATTTTCGCTTTTTTGGCGTACTCAGTCCTCGGATAATTTCTTATCACCTTTTTAAAAAAAATGAGAGCCTTTTTCTTTTCTCCAAGCTTATAAATGCTCATCCCTGCTTTATAAAGAGCAGCAGCTGCTTTTTCTGAGTGAGGAAAATTCTCTATGATGAGATAATACTTATCAAGAGCATTAATATACTCCCTCTTATTATAGTAAGACTCTCCAATCCAGAAGTGAGCATTTACTACATATCTGGATTTAGGATACTTTTTTATTAGCTTTTCAAATTTCAATTTAGCAAGCCTGCAATTTCCACTTTTAAAATCTGATATAGCATCATTAT
>JALTID010000116.1 GCA_027004335.1 bacterium | reverse complement strand
GTTAAGTATATACCTTTAAACTTTCTTTTCCAGTCATTCAAGCTCAGTGCATCAACAAAAAAATCAAGAACAAGAAAACCAATATTATGTCTTGTCAATTCATACTGTGGACCGGGGTTGCCAAGTCCCACAATAAGGAACTTTTCCAACTACTCCCCCTCGGTTTCTCCTTCTTTCTCCTCAGCTTCTTCCTCCATCTCTTCCTCTGCTTTTTCTGGAGCAAGGATAGTTATCACTGGCTTCTTCGGATCCTCCACCGGTTTAATTCCTTCAGGAAATTCAATATCCTCAACATGAAGAACTCCTCCAATATCAAGAGAAGTCACTTCCACCTTTATATAATCTGGAATATTTAAAGGTGTACATTTAATCTCAATGTTCCTCATAAGGAGTTCCAGCATGCCACCCTTCTCCACCCCCCTGGCTTTACCTTCCACCTCAATAGGAACTTCAACATATATTTCTCTACCGGGGTCCACTTCATAGAGATCCACATGGAGATACTTTCTTGAAATAGGATGTCTCTGAATCTCTTTAACAATGGCTAATTTACCGTGAATTTCAGGGACATCTCCACTTTTAATTTCAAAAAGTGTGTTAGCCCCATGTTTAATGAGAGCCTCTCTAATTTTGGTAGGATCCATCTTAACAGGAACAGGGTGAAGAGTGGGAGAATAAATTATACCAGGTACCATACCTTCTTTTCTAACCTTTTTAGCACCCTCTTTACCCGTTCTTTCCCTCTTCTGAACCTCTAACATTACCTTCTGCATTTTTCACCTCTCCTGCATTATTTATTCACCAAACAAAGAACTAACAGATGTTTCATAAAAAATTCTTTTTATAGCTTCAGCAAGCAACTCAGATACACTCAATACTGTTATCTTCTCTAATCTCCTCGCTTCCTCCTTCAGAGGAATTGTATCGGTAACAATTACTTCTTTTATAGGAGAATTTTTTAACTTCTCAATAGCATTTCCAGATAAAACCGGGTGCGTTACAGCAGCAGCTACCTCTTTTGCCCCATTCTTCATCAATGCATCAGCGGCTCTGGTTAAAGTTCCTGCTGTATCAACCATATCATCTACAATAATTGCTACATTTCCAATTTCACCCACAACATGCATGATTTCAGATTCATTAGGTGAAGGCCTTCTCTTATCAATAATTGCTAAATGACATCCAAGTCTCTTGGCAAAAGCTCTCGCTCTTTCCACACCACCGGCATCTGGAGAAACAATGGTCAGATCCCCTCCATAATTCTCTCTAATATATCTCAAAAGCACAGGGGATGCATAAAGGTTGTCTACAGGAATATCAAAGAACCCCTGAATCTGCCCAGCATGTAGATCCATGGTAACCACCCTGTCTGCCCCTGCCACAGTAAGAAGGTTAGCAACCAGTTTTGCAGAAATAGGAGTTCTGGGGGCAGATTTTCTATCCTGCCTTGCGTAACCATAATATGGAACAACAGCGGTGATCTTGGATGCAGATGCTCTTCTCAGGGCATCCAAGATTATAAGCAATTCCATCAGATTGTCATTCACAGGGGGGCATGTGGACTGAATTACAAAAACCTCTCTTCCCCTTACATTTTCATTAATCTCAACCCAGACTTCACCATCACTGAACCTTTTTATTGTGGCCTTTGCCAATGGCTTATCAAGAACTTTTGAAATTCTTTCTGCTAATTCAAAGCTGGAGTTACCTGAAATTAATAACAATCTCTCCCAAATTTTATTACTGGGGATCTCAGGCATCTGGATACTCCTCCAAAAAATTTATGGCTGGGGTGGGAGGACTCGAACCTCCACATGCGGGGACCAAAACCCCGTGCCTTGCCACTTTGGCGACACCCCAACCTCTTGAAAATACTACTACTTACTCAGCACTTCCAGTTACTTTATTATACTCTTCTATTACAATTCTTTCCAGCATCCCCCTCGTTTCAGAATTAAGGGGATGCACAATATCTTTATAACCACCTCTGTTGTCCTTCTTACTGGGCATAGCAAGGAAAAGACCCTTTTCCCCCTGAATGATTTTTATGTCTTTCACAATAAAACAATCATCAATTATAATTGACACAAAAGCCTTTAATTTCTCATTGTTTTCCACAGGGAAAACTTTTACGCCTGTAATTTCCATATCATACCTCCTGAGTTGTAATATTTACCTTGCTACAGCGCCATTCTGGCCTGCAAAATGAAACAAGTTTTCCAAAGAATTTATCCCTCCTTTTCTCAGTGTAAAATCCCACAAAATATGTACTACCACTCCCGCTAAGACCTACAAAATCATATCTGCCAGTTTTTACAATAATCTCCTTTGCCTCCTCAGCTTTTGGAAACAACTTTAAAAAAGCTGTTTCAAGGTCATTCTCCCCAATTAAATTTTTAAAATCTGGATGTTTTATTTTAGAGATTTCCTCCCCTTCTGTCAAATTATCATATTCCCTGTAAACATCAGGAGTTGAAGACTCAAAACCTGGATAGATCAAAACAAACCACATGGGATCAATCTCCACAGGAGAAATTTTTTCTCCAATACCCCGTTTGTCCCGTCTCTGAATTTAATCACTTTGTTTTTTACTAATTTATCATTTTCCTGATAAATGGTTTTATAAGGGATCATTATCTTTACTGTTTTAACGACTGTTCTGTATGTCTGAACCGAGATTTCGTCACCGTTTCCTACTGTATCAGATAAGGACGGTTTTACTATATCTTTTGGCCCTATCTTAATTCCTGCTTCTTGTAATATGTCTCCTACTCTCCGTTTCGTTGTATTTAAAAGTATATCTTTTCCGTTGATACTTAGTTTAACATTTATTGCTCTTACTACACGTAAAACCTTGCATGGTGTTTTCTCTGTGCCAAGAATAATATCGTTTGCATTTATAGGAATCCCTGCTTTTTCCACTACCTCTCTTGGCGTAAGCCTTTTAAATGAGATTACTGTGTGAATGGTTTTTCCATCAACCACTGCATAAGAGTTTATTGCTAAAACAAATACAAAGGAGAGCAGGAGGACAATACTAATGATTTTTACTGCTTTTTTCATTTTTTATTCCTCCTGTCTAATTTTTTTTCTATATTTTTAAGCCTTTCATTTATGCTTTTTAAAAGCTGAATAACTTCGCTTATTACGTCTGTATCAAAATCGGATAGACTAAATATGGGAGCGTCTGATATATCATCTGTTTGTTCTTCTATGTTATTGATCTGTGCAATTAAAGACAATTTCCCTTTTGCTACTATTTCTTTTTTCGAAGGCGTGCCACTGAGCCTGGAAAGTAAAATAGTAGGAAAGAAATAATACACACCGTCTCTTTCTATTTCCAAATTTAATGCTTCACAGAAACTAATGATGGATATAGGAGAAATCTGGAATATACTGCCTCCTGGAAGCACAAATAGGATGGCAAGCTTTTTGTTATATTCGTTTTTTTTATTTGCAAACTCGATAACTGTTTTTTTCTTTATGTATATTCCTTCGTTCC
>JALTID010000115.1:1977-10434 GCA_027004335.1 bacterium | reverse complement strand
AAATGGGAATTATAGTTGAAAAATTCAGAGTATTAAGAGATAAAAATTTCACAGCAGCCAATTTTACTGAAAAGTTGATGGATTATTATGGTGACAGGATCACTTCCATACTTGAGTCCCCTTTGCGGTATAAGGTGTTAGCAAGTGACACAATCTATGCCACTGATGCCATGAAATTTATAAATAGAGTGGGTAATTTTCTAAAGGATGCAGGAGTTAAAAGAGAAGACATAGTTGCTGTTTGCATGGAGAATAACGCAGATATGTTTATGATAATGCTTGCTATTTTTAAAATTGGCGCAATCGCTTTACCTATAAATTCCATGCTGAGACTTGGAGAAATTGATTATATCCTTAAAGATAGTGGTGCAAGGTTTTTTATTTTTGATAGATATGTTTTTGATGAAAATATTAAGGAATTGAAAAATGTTTCCTATATTGAAAACTTGATAATGGCTGGCCCTGCTGATACTGTACTGGATGGAGTAGAAAGCCTTGATATAGGCATAGAGGGGGAGCCTATAGAGTTATCCCCTGTTGATATGAAGCCAGGGGATCCTGTTGGAATTTTCTATACATCTGGGACTACAGGCAAGCCAAAGGGTGCTATTACTACCAGCAGGAGTTTAATACAGGGACAAAAAATGGCAGGAATAGTGATTCCCACAAGAAAATCTGACTTGGGAATCTTTTCTCTCCCTTTTGCACATATAATGGGAACAGCAGTGGCTATTTTAGGAACTTTTGCCAATGTGAAGGGTTACCTGATTAAGCATTTTGAGGCAAAGAAGGTGCTGAAAGTGATTACAAAAAATAGAATTACTGTATTTGTGGGAGTGCCTGCAATGTATGGAATGATGATAGATGAATTAAGGAGGAACAATGGAGAATATGATCTTTCCTCTGTTAGAATCTGGGCAAGTGCTGCTGATGCTATGCCTCCTGAGTATGTTGAGGAGATGAGGAAATATGGAGCTCTGGTGCGACTGGGTCCTTTAAGGATTAAGCCCCTTTTTTTAGAAGCGTATGGAATGGTTGAATTATCTGGAATAGCAACTTTAAAGGTTCCTCTTCCTGTTCTTAGATGTAAGCCTGGTTGCATAGGATGGCCTGTTCCTCCGATGAAGATAAGAATTATTGATGAAAATGGGGAAAAACTTCCCTCTGGCAAGACAGGTGAGGTTGTTGTGAAAGGGCCTGGAGTTACCAAAGGTTACTGGAAAAATCCTGAAAAGACAAAGGAAAGCTTTACCCCAGATGGATGGTTTAGAACAGGGGATATTGGAAAGAAAGATTTTTGGGGAAGGGTCTATTTTATGGATAGAAAGAAGGATCTTATAAAATCAGGTGGTTATTCAATTTTTCCTGCTGAGGTAGAAGCAGAGATGCGACAGCATCCAGATATCTTTGAAATAGCAGTATTTGGGGTTCCCCATCCAATAAAAAAGGAGATCCCTGTAGCAGTTGTAACTCTTCATGAGGATGGAAATGTAACAGAGGAAGAACTTGTAAAATGGGCAAAGGAACATATTGCTCCATATAAGGCCCCAAGGAAAGTGAAGATAATAGAGAGGGGGACAATGCCGTATGGCCCTACAGAAAAAATCCTCAAGAGATTTTTGAAGGAAAGATATGGCAAGGAATTTATAATTAGTTAATTTTCTGTTCTACAAAGGGTTCAACTATTTTGATTACAGAATTTTCGTCAAAGGCATCCAGGCTGTCAATGAGTTTTAGGAGAGCAAGAAGATTGTAATTGCCGACTAAAAGCCATGCCATTGCCTTTGGATCAAATGTATCAACAAGCAATTTTTTTTTCTGGGCATTGGAGATCGCTTTTGCAAGGATTAAGGCTGCGTGATCAAGGTATTTTTTTAGTGCCTGTTTTATCTCAGGATCGTCCGCATCGGCAATTATCATAAGGCTCATTTTTGCAAGAGTTGGGTCACTTCTAAGGTAATTGTAGTAGAACCTGTATACACTTTTAAAACCTTCAACTGGATCATTTTCATGCCTTTTTAGTATCCCTTTCAGGTTATTAATAAAAAAGGCTGCAGTTTCTTCAATACTTGCGATGAAAAGTTCTTTTTTACTTTTAAAGTGCTGATATATCAAAGCTTCTGACACCTCAGCTTCTTTAGCAATTTCGGCGGTTGTTGCTGATTGATAGTTCTTCTTTGCAAATACTTTTATAGCACTCTCAAGGATCCTTTTTCTTCTTTCTTCTTTTTTTAATCTCTTCATCCCTTCCTCTTTGTAAGTAATTACTAACTTATAATATCAGATTTACTGGGCTTATTCAAATGTTATGTGTTTCTCAATCCATTGAATGGCATATTGGAGTTTTCTCATGGTACGGAGTTTCCCCAGAAGTTCTATGATCTCAAATATCCCAGGACTTACTGTTTTCCCGGTTATTGCCAATCTCACAGACTGTGCAAGGTCTCTGAGTTTAACATTGTACTCTGTAGCTATTTCATTGAAAGCATTTTCCAGATTTTCTTCATTGAAATGGATCATCACATCTAATTTTTTATAGAGTGCTCTCAGTGCCTCGTAAAGCGTTTTTTTGGAAAAGAATTTCCTTACTCCCTTTGAGTCATACTCATTGGGATATGGTTCAAAGTAGAATTTCAAATTCTCATAGAGTTCTCTGAGTGTCCTGCTTCTTATTTTTACAAGTCCTATGAGCTTGAAAAAATTGCTATCGGATCGGAGTTTGCTTCTCTCCTCCTCGGGGATTCTATCTATAATTTCATCAAAAAGCCTTGCATGGTGTGAACTTTTAATATATTCGGCATTAAGCCAGAGAAGTTTTTCGGGGTTGAAAATCGCTGCTGATTTTCCCACATTGTCAAGATCAAATTTTCCAACAAGTTCATCTTTTGAGAATATCTCTTGATCTCCGTAGGACCATCCCAACCTTACCAGATAGTTAAAAAGTGCTTCAGGCAGATATCCCTGCTGTTTATATGCCTCCACAGATGTTGCTCCATGCCTCTTGCTGAGTCTTTTTTTATCTGGCCCCAGAATCATAGGGATGTGGGCAAAATAGGGAAGTTCCAGTTTTAGTGCATTATATATGATTATCTGCTTGGGGGTGTTGCTTATATGGTCGTCTCCTCTTATTACATGGGTAATACCCATATCGCTGTCGTCAACTACCACTACAAAGTTGTATATTGGAGTGTCATTTGACCTCCATATTATAAAATCATTAAGATCTTTTGCAGAAAAGGTTATATTACCCTTCACTATATCCTTATATGTAATAGTTCCCTCTAAGGGAGTTTCTACAATTACCACGGGATAGATATTCTCTCTTTCTGAGAGCCAGTGTAGATTTGTTTCTTCAATATATTTTTTCTTAAATTTTAGTTTCTTTTCTCTCAGGGAATTTTTGAAATCGGAGAGCTCTTCGGGTGAGCACCAGCATCTATACCCTGTTTTATTTTCAAGAAGCTTTTTTAGATACTTGTTGTAAATATCAAATCTCTGGCTCTGGAAATATGGACCTTCATCCCAGTCAAGACCCAGCCACTGCATTGATCTCAGAATTGCCCGGGTGTATTCTTTGCTGGATCTCTCTATGTCTGTGTCTTCAATTCTTAAAATGAATTTCCCATTATGATGCCTTGCATAGAGATAATTGAAAATGGCTGTTCTTGCCCCTCCGATATGCAGGTATCCTGTGGGTGATGGAGCGAAACGGACTCTCACTTCGGACATTTATTTCCCCTTTTTTCTTGATTATATTGGATAAAGGGCTTTTATCAAATTATCTGGGGAGAAGTGCCCTATAAATGGCTCCATCTGAAATATAGTAAATTTTAACAAAATTTTTACCTGTGATCACAGAAGGCGAATTTCCTGTATCGCCAATTGTGTCAACTGTACCATAGTACCACCTGTCGTTTAGAAATCTTCCTAAATATAGATCCCCGAAGTAGAGATCTTTAAAAGTCAGGTATTTCATGGAATTGTTTTCATTGAATAAAGCGGGGATGGTTCCGTTTGAAACTGTGGATGAATTTACTACTTGACCTGTGCTATCAAGCCTGTACCACGAGATACCATTGTCATTCACAAAAACATCAATATAGGTTTCAGAATTTCTGATTGATGCAAATGGAAAGTTTGTTGAAAGTGATTTCTGCCAGAGCAGAGCAGGGCCTGAACTTACATCGTAGAGGTAAAGATTGTAATTCCCGGTGCCCCCATTAATTATTCCTGCATAAAATTTCCCGGCAGAACAGGAAAGAGAATATGAATTAAAGGCCACAGGTATTTGACTGATGCTCTGAGTTATCCCGGTGGAGAAAGTGATGGAATCTGCATAGAGTGATCCCCCCGAATCATAAATAACCATAATCTTATCACTCACACAGATTTTTCCGTTATCTCCTGTTATGTTGAGCTTAAGTACTTCTTCTGTCTGCGTCAGGGGATAGTATCTTACTATAAATAAATTTCCATTAGCTCCGATGCGGAGTTCATCCAAAGTGCCCCCTGCGCTTGAAATATCTTCTGTAGAGGTGGTTACAGGAAGGTATATGTTGTTTGCTACATCAAAAATGTAGCTGTTGTTCATTTTATCTTTCAGGAGAAGGAAATCCCCCGCATCGGTGGATACTGCTTTAAGGTATGTGAAGTAATTTCCCTTGATGAGAGTCTTGTCATTTTCAATTATAGAAGAGAAAGTCAATAAATTGAGAGAGTATGTGTTGATATCTGAATAAATTACCCCTGTAATACTGGTGGAGTAAAAGGATTTCAGGAATCCCACCCCTATTGAGGCTATCGGGATTAAGTATGTAGAATCAGTAAGGATTTTCCCGTAGAAGATCTCACCTTCATCTGGATTATAAAAGATGAAATTACTGTCACTTACGAATGATGGATACCATCCTTCATCGGTTATTTCCCCCTGATACCCTGAGGATGATAATGTATAAAATTCAAATGGTGAATAAGATTGGAAGAGTATTCGCCATGTTTCCTCTTCCCATGTTATTTCAGGTGAGTAACCACCGTAGTTTCTTACTACTTCTGAAGTAATGTCTCCATTGTAAAAAGTGGTGAGGTGGATTTGATCGTCAATATGGGTGTAGGTAATTAGATTCCCGTAGCACAGTGCTGAGAATTCTGGAGAAATCGGTATCTGATATGAAGATGAAGAAAAGTCTTCATTTATTTTTACCACAATTCCAGCAGAATTGCCTGATGATAGGATCAAATTAACTCTGCTACCGCATGAGATTAATTTTCCATTTTTCCATTGACCTTCAATAGCTTTCTTTTTCATTACTGTACCATCAGGTGAGATCTTATAAATTTCTGCTCTATCACTTCTGCCCAATAAGGTCCAGATGTAATTATTGGAATGAGCAATAGAAAGAAATTCTGGCGAGGCGAATTTTGATAAAGTCTTTCTTAAGATAAGATCCCCTTTAAGAGTTCTTTTCTCGAGTATAATCCCAAGTGAAAGAGCAGAAGAGTAGTAGAGAATGAAAATATTTTTCCCATATTTTGTTAAGGAAAGATCTTCACCATAACTTCCTCCAGTTACCCCGGTTATCCATGCGGGAGCAAATGCAGATGTTACACCTTTTGAATAATTTAATGAGGTGTCAGATGTGTAAAAGGCATAAAAGTTTAATTCCCCCCTCGGCTGGTAAAAAGTTATTTCTTCACCTTTCCCTCTGTATATGATCTTGCCATCATTTCTGGTGGCTGGAGGAGAGGAGTTCTTTATTATAGTCACTCCGTTGAAATCTGCATCAGTAGGATTTTTCCATGAGAGAGTTATTACATTGGTAGTGATTGGATCATGAAAAATTATATTTTTCACATCTTCCGGGGGTTGAATATCTTTAACCAGTACGGAAAAGCTAACACCATCTGAGTAGTTTTCGTTATTATCATATGAATAAATTGCATAGTAATATCTATGATCAGGAAGTACGGAGAAGTCTGTAAAATCATTCTCTTCACCATTGAGAAGTTTTTCTGAAAAAGGATCTGTAGGAGAAACTGGATATCCGTCTTCCCTTCTAAGGAGCAATACCCCGGCAAAATCAGGATCGGATGGATTGTCCCATGAGATATACACATTTTTTCCATTGGGATCAACGATATAGACAAGATTCTCTACTTTCCCCGGTGGCTGTGAGTCGTAGGAACGAACCATTATATCATATGGTATGGAGTAATTCTGCCATTCGTCATATGCGCAGAAGGTGTAATTGTAGTAAGCTCCTGTAGCTCCCTGAATTGATTGATCAAGAAATTGGGAATCAGGGTAGAAAACCGAGGCAATTTCACTACCACTGCATGGGAGGAAGTAATCATCATCTGAGCCTCTTGCTGTTCTACGAAGTATTTTTACTCCTTTTACATCTGGAGAGGAGGGATATTTCCATGTAAAGTAGATACTTCCATCTGGTTGAGGTTGTGCTGTGAGGGATCTGATTTTCCCTGGTGGGATGTTATCATGAACCACCACGGTAGTTGCCGGAGCGGCTGACATGTTGCCATATCTATCTATGGCAGATATGGCATAACAGAGATGCTCTCTGTCTGATGGAAGTGGTGGATTCTCATCGGTGAAATGATCCGTAACAGGGGTAATGATGACGGGGTATCTATGAGAAGAGGAATTTTCAAGCTCATGGGGAGTATAAATATTCTTTAAGCAATTCCTATTTATAACAAAGAGCTTATAACCGTATAGATCTTTGGAATCAGGGTTTTTCCATGTGGTGGTTATATATCCACTATTGTTGCAATTTGCCATGAGATCTGTTACTGGTGGTGGAGGTACACTATCCTGTGGAATTCCTGCGCCAGTTACTGGAGAGCTGTAATTAAGTGAGGCATCAACTGAATATATTGTATAACAGTATTTATCGCCATTAAGGCAATTCCCAGTACATGTGAAATCTGTGAATCCTGTGGATACTCCTGAATAAACTTTTATCCCTCTGCTCAAAGTGGAACAGGAATTTTCCTGTACATAAACTTCAACAAATGCAAAATCAGGATCAGAAGGTAGTTGCCATCTGAGAATCAATCCGTTTCCAGGAGGATAGGGAGAAACCTGAAAATTTTTAACAGATGAAGGGGGAATTAGATCCTTCCCTGTGGGAGTAGTAACAGTTTTTGAAATACCTGCTGTACAGTTGTTATATTTATCACAGCTTCTTATGAGGTATGTATATGTTGTAGCTGGAGAAACACTTTTATCAAAATAAACCTCCTCTGTGCCTGAGGAGTTATATATTAAGACTGAGTCCTTGAAAATTTCTGCAGTATAGAAATCAGGATCATCGGGATTAATCCAGCTGAGGATCACCTGTTGAGATGCCGCTGCTGCATAGAAAACAGGAATCTCTGGAGGCGGTATTAGATCCATTGGCTCTCCATGGAGCAGTATCCCGGAAGAATAATTTCCACTTGTGTCATAGGTGAAGATCCTGTAACAATATTTGTGAAAATTTTCCACATCTCTATCAATTACCTCTGTGCCTTTCCCACTATAGGTTGTTTCTCCATCCTCCTCACTCTGAGGGCAGGAATCCTCTCTTTTTACGATGAGAACTCCAGCAAAATCCGAATCGGAGGGATTCTTCCATCTTATTTTTATATACCCATTTCCTCCTGTTATCTCAGTATCGTATACTTCTGCCGGGGGTGTGATATCTGGAGGAGGGTTTGGAGTAGCACTAATTTCTACCCCCTTTGAAAAAATTTTACCGTCGCTTGTAAAAATCTTGTAGAAATAGGTGACGCCGTTGCTGACAGATCTGTCATACACTGAAGTAGTAAGATCATCGTTGTATACCACCACTCCATCTGTAACACCATCTATCGAGTAGTTTTCTTTTCTGTTTACCTGGATTTTTTTTACATGTGAATCATCCGGTAGTTCCCATGAAATTTTTACATACCTGTCTCCAACTTCCACATAAAGAATTTTTACATCTTTAAGGGTATATGTTTCTGGAGTCTTGATCTTTTTGTGTCCCGAACAGGAAGAGAGGATAAAAACAATTGTTAAAAAAAGAAAAAACTTCTCTTTCATTTTCTTTATATATGCAAATTCTGTGCCTTGTATTCCTTCACTTGTTTCATATAATAATTATACTGGATTGTAAAGAAAAGGGAAGTTTTATTTAAAAGTTTTTGACAATATTTTTCCCTTTGGGTACCATTTAGGTAAGAGGTTAAAAAGGGATGTTTGATCAACTTTCTGAAAGGTTAAACAAAGTTGCCCGCTATATAAAGGGACAGGGTAAAATCAGAGAGAACAACATAGAGGAAGCTCTACGAGAGGTGCGCATAAGTCTTTTAGAAGCTGATGTTAATTATGGAATTGTTAAAAAATTTGTAGATGATGTAAAGCAAAAGGCACTGGGTAAAGAGGTAATTGAAAGTCTTACCCCTGCCCAGCAGTTT
>JALTID010000115.1:0-1967 GCA_027004335.1 bacterium | reverse complement strand
AGTTGTTTATGACGAGTTGGTTGAGGTAATGGGCGGTGAAACTTCTCTCTTAACTATTTCAGTTGCGCCCCCGGCAGTAATCATGCTTGTTGGCCTCCAGGGTTCTGGTAAAACTACAACTGCTGCAAAGTTAGGTATCTTTCTCAGGAAAAAATATAAGCGTTCCCCGCTACTTGTTCCACTTGATGTGAGAAGACCCGCTGCTATTGAGCAATTAAAAGTACTGGGTGAAAAAGCAAGGTTACCTGTTTTTGATACTGATCCATCAAAGGATCCCGTTGAGATTGCCCATGAAGCAAAAGAATATGCGTTGCTCAGTGGTTATGATACTGTCGTCTTTGATACTGCGGGCCGACTCCATATTGATGAAGATCTGATGGAGGAGCTGGAAAAAATTAAAGAAGTTACCGAGCCCGTAGAGATCCTTTTAGTTGCTGACGCCATGACAGGTCAGGATGCTGTGAATATTGCAGGTGAGTTTGACAGAAGGCTGGATCTCTCAGGGTTTGTTCTTACGAAGGTGGATGGAGACACAAGGGGTGGAGCAGCTCTCTCTATAAAAGCAGTTACTGGTAAACCTGTAAAATTTGCTGGAACAGGAGAAAAACTTGAAGATATAGAGATTTTCCATCCCGACAGAGTTGCATCCAGGATCCTGGATATGGGTGATATTCTCACTCTAGTTGAAAAGGCACAAGAGGCTTTGGATCAGAAAAAAGCAGCAAAGCTGACTGAGAAGATGATCAAAAATGAGTTTACCCTCAATGACTTTCTTGAGCAGATACAGCAGATAAAGAAATTGGGTCCACTTGAAGATCTACTTAAGATGATTCCGGGTGCCAAACAGATGATGAGGCAGGTAAAAAATGCTATCCCTCCTGATAAGGAATTGAAAAAAATTGAAGCAATTATACAATCAATGACGAAGGAAGAGAGAAGTAATCCTTCAATTATAAATGGATCCAGGCGGAGAAGAATCGCAATGGGGAGCGGGACCAGTGTCCAGGATGTTAACAGGGTTCTGAGGAGCTTTGTGGAAATGAGAAAGATGATGAAAAGAGTAAACAAGAAAGGATTTAAAGGCTTTCCGGGTGGGATGTTGCCATTTTAAATAAAAGGAGGTTGAAGCAGAAGATGGCTGTAAAGATCAGGCTTATGAGAATAGGTGCTAAGGATCAGCCCTTTTACAGAATTGTGGCTGCTCGCGATGAATCCCCCAGAAATGGGAGGTTTCTTGAAATTTTAGGGTATTATGATGTAAAAAGAGATCCACCAGAGATCAAATTTGATGTTGCAAAATTGAAAAAATGGCTTGACAATGGAGCAATTCCTACTAAAATTGTAAAAGACCTTATGAAAAAGGCTAAGATTAAAGAAGAACTGGGAAAATTAAACACACAGTAAACTCTAACGGGAAGGTGGAAAATGAGCGAACTGAAAGATCTGGTGGAATTTATAGCGAAAAAATTGGTGGACAGACCAGACGAGGTCAAAGTAAATGAGGTAAATGCCGAGAGAACTACTGTTATTGAGTTGCGTGTTGCAAAGGAGGATTTGGGAAAGATCATTGGTAAGGAAGGAAAGACTGCGAAGGCCATCAGGACTATTCTCAGTGCTGCCTCTGCTAAGCTGAATAAGAGAGTATTTCTGGAGATAGTTGAGTAGAGAGGAGCCTTCCTCTCATTTTTATAAGATAGCAGTGTCTGTGATTTTTCATATTCTTACTATTTTTCCAGAGTATTTTATTTCTCCTCTCAGTGTAACTATGCTCAGAAGATCGATTGAAAGTGGCGTCGTAAGGATTAATCTTGTTGATATCAGGAGCTATTCCACCAATAAGTATAGGAATGTTGATGATGAAATCTATGGTGGTGGTGCAGGAATGTTGATGACACTTGATCCTGTGGCGAGAGCAATAAAGAAAAATTTTACCTCAGGAGAGAGTAAGATTTCAATTTATCTTTCTC
>JALTID010000114.1 GCA_027004335.1 bacterium | reverse complement strand
ACACCTGCAAGTGAGGAGATGCTAAAGATTGTTGCGAAGAAGATCTCTGATGTCTTTTCTCTTGAAGATATAAAAATATGGAGTTTGTCACGCCAGACAAGAACTTTTCAAGGAGTTTATCCAGATGAGCTTGAGGAATTGGACCTACCCACCAGCGGAGATTATCCTGACATCGCAGAAGGGGAGACTATTAAAAATTTTTTGTATAATGAAACTGATGTTTCAAGCAAGAAGCTTGTAGTAGTAAAAAAAAGAGGGAAACCAGTGGGATTTGTTCTGATAGAAGGAGATACTGAGCTAGATGAAAATAGGGGAATATTCATTGGATTGATCTTTGGAATTGTTATAAACTGGTTATGGCTGGAGGGAAGTCTTGTTAAAAGCATTGATATCCAGGCTAAAGCAGAAGCTGAGGCGGAAGATTTAAAAAATAAGTTGGCAAGGGCGGTAGCTCTTATTGAAAAAATGAAAGAACGCCTTAAAAAAACGGAGTGAAAATGGAGAAATTTATAGAGAAGGCACATACCCTACTTGAAGCACTTCCCTACATAAAAAATTTTTATGGAAAAACTCTGGTGGTTAAATATGGTGGAAGTGCAATGGTAAAAGATGAGCTTAAAAGAGCTTTTGCTGAAGATATTACTCTCTTGAAATATATCGGTATAAATCCTGTGGTGGTTCACGGAGGTGGTCCTCAAATCGGTGAGGTTATGGAAAAGATGGGGCTGGAGAGCAGGTTTTACAGAGGGATGAGGGTAACTGATGATGCAACCATGGATGTAGTAGAGATGGTTCTTATGGGGAAGGTTAACAAAGAAATTGTAAATCTTATCAACAGAGCAGGTGGAAAAGCTGTAGGTTTGAGTGGAAAAGATGGTAACATGATTTTTGCCAGAAAAATAACTTTTGTGGAAGAAAAAGAGGGGCTTCCTCCTGAAATAATTGATATAGGAAAAGTGGGAGAAGTTACTGAGTTTAACCCTGAGATTCTTCGGCTGCTTGAAAGTTCAAGATTTGTCCCTGTGATTGCTCCCGTAGGTGTGGATAAAGAAGGGGATACATTTAATTTAAATGCTGATATAGTTGCTGCAGAAATTGCAATAGGGCTGGAGGCTGAAAAGCTGATTTTTTTAACTGATGCCGAGGGTGTAAAGGGTAAAGATAATGAATTGATAAAGAGTTTATCCGCTGGAGAAGCTCTGGATTTGATAAAAAAGGAGATTATAAACGGCGGTATGATACCCAAAATTGAATGGTCGGTGAAAACTGTTAAGAATGGGGTGGGAAAGGTCCATATAATAGATGGTAGAATTCCACATTCCCTCATCCTTGAATTATTTACAGATGCCGGTATTGGAACGGAGATTGTCAGGTGAGTTATCTTCTTCCCAATTATAAGAGGTTTAATCTCTCTTTTGTTGATGGAGAAGGAGTTTACCTTGTTGATTCTAAGGGGGAAAAATATCTTGATTTTCTTTCAGGTATAGGGGTGAATCTCTTTGGTTACGGACATCCTCTTCTTGTGAAGGCATTGAAAAAAGCAGCGGAAAAACCGTGGCATGTTTCAAATTATTTTGTTATTAAGTCCCAAGAAGAAGTTGCCAAAGAAATAGTTAGAGCTCTATTCCCCGCAAAAGTTTTTTTCTGCAACAGTGGTGCAGAAGCAAATGAGGCTGCAATTAAATTTGCAAGATTGTACGGAAAAAATTTTCTGGACGGAGCATATAAGATACTGGTGGCGGAGAATTCTTTTCACGGGAGGACGCTTGCTACTGTTTCAGCCACGGGCCAGGAGAAGGTGAGAAAAGGATTTGATCCCCTCTGCCCGGGATTTGAATTTTTTGAATTTAATAATTTAGATGATGTTACTTCAAAGTTATCTGATGATGTGGCAGCAGTGATGCTGGAGCCTGTACAGGGTGAAGGTGGGATTATCCCGGCAACTACAGAATTTCTTTACAATTTGAGAATGGCTACAAGGGAAAAAGGGATTCTTCTTATTGTTGATGAGATACAGACAGGCGTTGGGAGGACAGGTGATTTTTATGCATTTCAAGGATATGGTGTTCAGCCAGATCTTTTCACTTCCGCAAAGGCTCTGGCAGGAGGGCTACCTATAGGAGCAATGATTGTGAGGGAGGAGATAAGCGATGTTATGGGTTATGGTACCCATGGTTCCACCTTTGGTGGCAATCCTCTAATTACATCGGTAGCCCTTGAGGTTGTAAGAAAGGTGAAGAATCCTGTTTTCTTAAAAGATATAAGGGAAAAGAGCAAGTATTTTATTTCACTGTTACAGGATGCTCTTGGAGGGTTCCCCTTTGTTCATGAGATAAGAGGAAAGGGGTTGATGGTTGGAGTTGAGCTAAATGTAGAGTGTGGAGAGATTGTAAAGAATGCTCTTAAAAGGAAGTTGATTATAAATTGCACTGCCGGAAAGGTACTTAGATTTCTCCCTCCGCTCATCATTTCTTTGGGGGATATGGAAAAAGGAGTCTTAATATTGAATGAGGTCTTGAAGGAATTCATGGAGGAGAAATAATGAAAAAAGATTTTCTTACTCTTTTCAGTCTCAAAAGGGAAGAGTTACTGTGGATTCTGAAAAGAGCAGAGGAGTTGAAGAGAGCACACAGAGAGGGAAGGATTATTGAAACTTTAAGAGGGAAAACTCTTGTTATGTTTTTTGAGAAAGTTTCAACAAGGACAAGACTTTCTTTTGAAATTGGTATCTATCAGTTAGGGGGGAATGCTGTTTTTCTAAACAAGGCAGATAGTCAGCTCGGTAGAGGAGAGAGTATTAAAGATACTGCGAGAGTTATATCCCGATACGCAGATATAGTGATGATAAGGACCTTTGCTCAGGATACAATTGAGAAGTTTGCTAAATATTCCAGCGTTCCTGTTATTAATGGGCTTACAGACTCCTATCATCCTGTCCAAATTCTTTCAGATGTCTTTACAATTAAAGAAAAAAAGGGTAAAATTGAAAAAGTAAAAGTTGCGTATGTTGGTGATGGAAATAATGTAGCTCATTCTCTAATAAATGGGGCAGCAACTTTTGGATATGAAGTTTTTGTAGCGACACCAGAAAATTACGGGCCTGTGAGGAAAGTAGTAGTGACGGCACGGGAGAAGGGAGGAAGGATAAATATAACTTCTGATCCGATGGAAGCTGTATCTGGAGCTGATGTAGTTTACACAGATGTATGGGTTTCCATGGGGCAAGAGGAGGAAAGAGACAGGAAAATAAAATTCTTTAAGCCTTTTCAAGTTAACGAGAGGTTGTTGTCCCATGCAAAGGATGATGTTATGGTGCTTCACTGTTTACCTGCGCATAAGGGTGAAGAGATAACAGAAGATGTGTTTGAAAGCCACGCAGATGAAATTTTTACTCAGGCGGAGAACAGGCTTCATGCACAGAAAGCTTTAATGGAGTATTTGTTATTGAGATGAGTTTAAGCAAAATTCATGGTAAGGCAAAGCCTTATATAATTGATAATGTTGTTCTTGAAAAAATGGATTT
>JALTID010000113.1 GCA_027004335.1 bacterium | reverse complement strand
GTATTATGATACAGGAGTAGATTATTTTTACGCTGATCCTGATAATGATGGAAAGGTGGATTTTTATACAGGAAGACTGCCAGTTACCTCTGAGACTGAGTTAAGTAATATATTCAACAAGGTTTATTCTTTTGAAGAAAAAGTGAAAAATGATATCGTTGTTATCAACGATTCTGATTCAGGAGGTTTTGATTTTTCTTCTTTTGCTTCCTCCGTAACATCTTTTATCCCCCCGAATAACCTTATTTTCAGAATAGATCTTAATAATACCACTATTGGAGATGCACATGAAAAATTGATGAATTATTTTTCCTCCGGTGGAAGATTGATGATGTATCTTGGTCATGGGTTCTTCACCTTCTGGAGTTATAATTATAATGAAGAACCTTATTCAATTTTATCCATTGCACCTTTTGAGGGAAGGTATGATCTTTCTCAAATGCAGGAAAATGATTCTCCCTTCATTGTTTTTCAGATTACCTGCTTTGCTAACAGCATCTACTATGAGTTCTATCCTGGTTCTCTCGGGAGGAATCTTCTCATAAATCCTACAGGTGCATCAGCTGCATGGGGTGCAGTTGATTATTCAGATTATTCAATGCAAAAACTTATTTTACCTTATGTACTTCATGAGTTTTTTGATCCAGCAAATAAGCGGCTTGGAGAAGCAATTTTTAAGGGGATAGAGAATTTTCTGGCTGATCATCCCGATCTCAAGGAAGGTGCTGCAACTTTTCCCCTGCTTGGTGACCCGAGTATGAATTTATGGGGAAGAAGTCTTGGGGGAGGTTCTGCTCAGAGGGAATTGAGAGGAAATATAGAGGGTGAACTTGTAAGAAGCAATACTTCTAAGGGAAACAAATCTACATGGGGTTGCTCATCAACAGGAGGCGGAGAAAACTTCTTGTTTTTTCTGATAGTTACAGGTGGAATATGGATCGTACTGAAAAGGCGGCTCTCCTCCGCGAGTTAATTGAAGAAAAAAAGGAAATTGTTTTTAATGTGACATCGTGGAGTATGAGGCCTATTCTATCAGCAGGGGATGTAGTCTTAATAAAAAAGATGGATACTTACAGGAGAGGGGATGTTATTATTTTTTTACGAAAGGATAATTTTGTAATACACAGAATCCTGTTTAAAATATTCAAGCTCTTCTTTACAAAAGGTGACGCTCTTTTTTTCTTTGATTTTCCTGTTTCTTATGATAAAATACTTGGAAAAGTTGTTCTGATAAAAAAATTTATAGTGAATAAAAATTAGACAGAAAGATTTCTTCTTGTGATTAAATGTTTGGCAGAAAGTTGGGAAGTTACAACTGTAAATTATTCGGGATCTGGTATTTAATTTGTTCTTTTTGAGAAAAGGAGGGAAGTATGAAGAAGGTTGAAGCCATAATCAAGCCTTTTAAGCTTGATGAAGTGAAAGAAGCATTAAATGAGATCGGCGTACAGGGTTTAACCCTTTCTGAGGTGAAGGGGTATGGTCGTCAGAAGGGTCACACAGAATTATACAGAGGTGCCGAGTATGTTGTTGATTTTATTCCTAAATTAAAACTTGAAATAGTTGTACCTGATAATATGGTTGAGAAGGTCGTTGAGGCAATTATTGGTGCTGCAAAGACGGGTAAAATCGGAGACGGGAAGATCTTTATAACTGGTATTGAAGAAGCTATAAGAATCAGAACAAGTGAAAAAGGCGAAGATGCAATATAATACCTAATAAGGAGGAAAATGAAATGACACCAAAAGAAGTACTTGAATTTGCTGAGAAGAACAATGTAAAAATGGTTGACCTGAAATTCCTTGACATTCTGGGTACATGGCAGCATTTTCTAGTGCCTATCAATGAGTTAAAAGAGGAAAGCTTTGAAGAAGGTTTTGGATTTGATGGTTCCAGCATTAGAGGATGGCAGCCGATACATGCCAGTGACATGTTGGTGGTTCCTGATCCAGAGACTGCTCTTGTTGATCCTTTTATTGAAGTTCCTACTTTGAGTTTTATCTGTAATATCGTTGATCCAATAACAAGAGAGTCCTACGATAAAGATCCAAGATATATTGCCCAAAAAGGTGAAAATTACCTTAAATCAACTGGAATTGGTGACACAGCCTATTTCGGTCCTGAAGCGGAGTTTTTTATTTTTGACGAGATTAGATATGCTGTGGATCCTCAGCATTCTTTTTATGCGATTGACTCTGTGGAGGGGATCTGGAATACAGGAAGAGAGGAAAATCCGAATCTTGGATATAAGATAAAGCATAAAGAAGGTTATTTCCCCGTGCAGCCATCTGATACCCTAACAGATATAAGGAACGAAATGGTTCAGACTCTTATTTCCCTTGGAATTGATGTAGAAGCTGCACATCATGAGGTTGCTACAGCAGGGCAGGGTGAAATTGATATGAGATTTGATAGTCTTGTTAAAATGGGTGATAAGCTTATGTGGTTTAAATATGTTTTAAGAAATATTGCCAGAAGACATGGTAAGGTGGTAACTTTCATGCCAAAACCTCTTTACAATGATAATGGTAACGGAATGCACACGCACCAGTCTATTTGGAAAAATGGAGAACCTCAGTTTGCTGGAGATAAATATGGCGGACTGAGTGAGATTGCGATGTATTACATTGGTGGAATAATTAAACATGCTAAAGCTATTGCTGCTTTCAGTAATCCCACTGTAAATTCTTATAAGAGGCTGGTTCCTGGTTTTGAAGCTCCAGTAAATCTTGCCTATTCAAGCAGAAACAGAAGTGCTGCAATCAGAATTCCCATGTACAGCCCCAGCCCCAAAGCAAAGAGGATTGAAGTGAGATTTCCAGATCCCACAGCAAATGGTTACATTGCTTTTACCGCAATGCTTATGGCAGGTCTTGATGGAATAATGAATAAGCTTGACCCGGGCCAGCCTCTTGATAAAGATATTTATTCTCTATCTCCAGAAGAACTAAAGGATGTTCCCCAGGTTCCAGCTTCTCTTGAAGAGGCATTAGGAGCCCTTGAAGAGGATCATGAATTTCTTCTCAAAGGTGATGTTTTTACCGAGGAAGTTATTCAGACATGGCTTGAATACAAGAGGGAAAGAGAAATTGCTCCTCTTAGACAACACCCCAATCCCTACGAATTTTTCCTCTATTTTGATGCGTGATTTCTATGGGAGGGATTTTCCCTCCCTTTTTTCCTTTGATTGCCACAAAACCTGCTTTTTCATCTAAAATATCTTTTATTGTATCTTCTAATTGTGGATTCTCAGATGGCTCTTGATAGAGAGTGGAAATCCCAGTAATATTTTCAAATCCAGAAGAGGCCAGCATCTCCTCAATTTCTTTTACTGTATAAAATTCTGCTCCTCCGTAGAAGATGTGACCATTTGCCTTTTTCTGTAGATACAATTGTCCCCATTTGCTGTTTCGGGGAACTATTCCCAGTAAGATTATCCCACCTTCTTTTAAAATTCTGTATGATTCTTTAATTGTTTTTAAGGGATCATCTACGAAGCAGATGGTAACCACCATGAGAACAAGCGAG
>JALTID010000112.1 GCA_027004335.1 bacterium | reverse complement strand
TGCCAACGCATGTGTTATCGCACTCGTCAATGTCGTCTTGCCATGATCAATATGACCTATCGTTCCCACATTGACATGAGGCTTGCTCCTCACAAATCTTTCCTTGCTCATCTCTACCTCCTTAATCTCATTCGCCTTTAACCCTTTCTATTATCTTCTCTGCCACATCAGGTGGTACAGGACTGTAACGGGAAAATTGCATGGTAAAATTTCCTCTCCCCTGAGTCAAGCTTCTCAACCTGGTGGCATACCCAAACATCTCTGATAGAGGAACTTCAGCAACTATTACCTGTCCCCCGGATCTTGCTTGCATACCAAGGATCTTCCCTCGCCTTGAATTAAGATCTCCGATTACTTCTCCCATATACTCATTGGGGATCACAACCTCAACCTTCATTATTGGTTCAAGCAAAATAGGTTTTGCATGCTCCACAGCCTGCTGAAAAGCAAGAGACCCCGCAATCTTAAAAGCCATTTCTGAAGAATCAACTTCATGATAACTACCATCGTTCAGAGTAATCTTTACATCAACTATAGGATATCCTGCCAGATAGCCTTTTTCCATAGCTTCCTCAATGCCTTTTTGTATGGCAGGAATAAACTCCTTCGGTATTACACCCCCCGTAATCTTATCAACAAATTTAAATCCAGTACCTTGAGGCAATGGCTCTATTTCAATTAAAGCATGACCATATTGACCTCTACCACCAGTCTGTTTTATATATTTACCCTCTCCCTTTGCAGGCCTTGTAATTGTTTCTTTATAAGCAACCTGGGGCCTACCCACATTGGCACCAACCTTAAACTCTCTCTTCAAACGATCAACAATTATCTCAAGATGTAACTCTCCCATCCCAGAAATAATTGTCTGTCCAGTTTCTTCATCAATCTTGACCCTGAAGGATGGATCCTCTGTGGCAAGCTTCTGCAGAGCAGAGCTGAGTTTTTCCTGATCCTCTCTTGTCTTAGGTTCAATAGCAATGGAAATTACCGGCTCAGGAAATTCAAGGGACTCAAGAATAAGAGGATGCTCAATATCACAAAGGGTATCACCTGTATAGGGAGTTTTCAAACCAATACCAGCTACTATATCCCCTGCATAAGCTTCTTTAATCTCTTCCCTCTTGTTGGCATGCATTCTTACAAGTCTCCCTATTCTCTCCTTCTTATTTTTCGTAGAATTAAGAACAGCACTCCCTGTAGAAAGTGTCCCAGAATACACCCTGAAAAATGTTAGCTGCCCTATATAGGGATCGGTTAAGATTTTAAAAACAAGAGCTGAAAAAGGTTCGTTATCATCAGCTCTTCTGATTTCCTCTTCTCCTGTATCGGGATTTGTTCCTTTTACTGGTGGAATATCAAGAGGAGAAGGAAGATAATCCACTACAGCGTCAAGAAGAGGTTGAATTCCTTTGTTTTTGTAAGCTGAGCCACAAAAAGTTGGGACAGCATTTATAGAGAGGGTGGCATTTCTAACAGCCTGATAGAGATCATTTTCCTTTATTTCTTCATCATTGACATATTTTTCAAATAGCTGCTCATCAGATTCTGCAGCGGTTTCAATCAGCTTATGCCTCCATTCTTCCACAGATTCTATAAGCTCAGAAGGGATCTCTTCAAAATGATACTTGGCACCAAGAGTTTCGTCTTCCCATATAATCGCTTTTATCTTAATGAGATCCACCACACCAACAAATTTATCTTCTGAACCTACCGGAATCTGCATCACAATTGGATTGGCACCAAGTTTTTCTTTCATCTGTTCAACAACTTCAAAAAAATCAGATCCAACTCTATCCATTTTATTAACAAAGGCAATCCGAGGAACTCTGTACTTATCTGCCTGTCTCCAGACTGTTTCAGATTGTGGTTCAACACCCTCCACAGCGGAGAAGATAGCAATGGCACCATCAAGCACTCTTAGAGCCCTTTCAACTTCAATGGTAAAATCTACATGCCCTGGTGTGTCAATAATATTTATCATATGATCCCGCCAAAAACATGTGGTTGTTGCAGAAGTTATTGTGATACCCCGCTCCTTCTCCTGCTCCATGTAATCCATCACAGCGGTTCCATCGTGGACTTCACCAATTTTATGAGATCTCCCTGTATAGTAAAGTATTCTCTCGGTAGAAGTGGTCTTTCCAGCATCTATATGAGCCATAATACCAATATTTCTGTATCGTATGAGAGGTACACTTCTTGGCATAGTTCTTCCTCAAATTACCACCTGTAATGAGCAAAAGCTCTGTTAGCTTCAGCCATTCTGTGGACTTCTTCTCTCTTCTTTATTGCTCCACCCCTATTGTTGTAAGCGTCCATTATTTCACTGGCCAATCTCATAGCCATCTTTCTTTCGCCTCTTGATCTGGCAAACTGTACAAGCCACCTGAGAGATAGGGATATCTGTCTCTCAGGTCTCACCTCTACAGGCACCTGATAATTGGCTCCACCAACCCTCCTGGATCTCACTTCTAACACTGGCTTAATGTTATCCAGAGCTTTTTTAAAAACAACGAGTGGGTCTTCACCCATCTTCTCTTCTATTACTGAAAATGCCTTATAAACAATTTTCTCGGCGGTAGATTTCTTACCATTTTTCATGACCTTATTTATTAACCTGGCAACAAGTATATCACCATATTTAGGGTCCGGAGGAATTTCCCTTTTTTCAATTCTCCCTTTCCTTCTGGGCATAACTAAACCTCTTATTTTGGTTTCTTGGTGCCATATTTTGATCTTCCCTGCCTCCTGTTCTCAACACCTGCTGCATCCAATGCACCCCTGATTACATGATATCTTACACCAGGAAGATCCTTAACCCTTCCCCCCCTTACCAGAACAACTGAGTGTTCCTGAAGGACATGACCAATCCCAGGAATATATGCTGTTACTTCATATCCATTGGACAATCTAACCCTTGCCACTTTCCTCACAGCAGAATTGGGTTTTTTGGGAGTTGTGGTAAAAACTCTCACACAAACTCCTCTCCTCTGAGGACATCTTGTCAGTGCAGGCGACTTGGATTTTTTCTTAACCTTCTCTCTCCCCTTACTCACCAGTTGATTAATCGTCGGCATCCTTTTTCTCCTTTTTAAAGATTATAGCCCCCCTTTTGGGAGGCTATATCTCATTCAAAAGGTCAAATTTTTGAATCTCAAAAATACAAGTGTATATTCTACAATTATAAAAAGGCTTGTCAAATAATTTCTTAACTATTTGACTTCTGGGTTATTTGGGGTATCATCTCCTCCTAACTTTGATTCAATGCCTTCTTTTTCAATCTCTTCCTCATCTTCTTTTTCTATCATAACTTTCATACTGAGTTTATGGTACTTAGGAAACCCTGTTCCAGCAGGAATTAACCGTCCCATAATTACATTCTCTTTCAAACCATGGAGATAATCAACTCTACCAGAAATAGATGCATCAGTAAGAACTCTTGTAGTTTCCTGAAACGATGCAGCAGATATCCAGCTATCAGTGGTTAATGCCGCCCTGGTAATACCTAAAAGGACAGGTTCTCCC
>JALTID010000111.1 GCA_027004335.1 bacterium | reverse complement strand
GTTGAAGAACTCCGCCAGAGAAGAGAAAAAGCCAAACAAATGGGGGGACCAGAAAGAATAAAAAAACAACATGACAGGGGAAAACTCACAGCGAGGGAAAGAATAGACCTCCTGGTGGATCCGGGATCATTTTTAGAAATAGGTATCCATGGAACAGTTATGATGAGTGATGAATATACTCCCGCAGATGGAGTTGTGACAGGATATGGAAAGATCAACGGTAGATGGGCAGCTATTGCTTCATATGATTTCACCGTAAAAGGTGGTTCCATTGGTCCCACAGGAGAAACAAAAGTAACAAGACTGAGAGAATTAGCTTTGAAAGAAAAAATGCCCATGATATGGCTAATTGACTCAGCAGGGGCAAGAATAGATCCAAAAGGTGCTCACCCAGATTTTATTTCCGCTTTCGCAGGAACAGGTTACCTCTTTCAGGAAGAGGTTGTAATGTCAGGAGTCGTTCCATTAATTACCGCGATGGTGGGACCAGGCGCAGCAGGAACAGCATATATTCCCGGTCTCGCAGATTTTGTCCCTATGGTCAAAGGTACCAGCAGCATGGCATTGGGAGGACCCCCACTTGTAAGAGCAGTAGTTCATGAAGATATCACTGAAGAGGAATTGGGTGGTTCTAAGGTACATAACGAAATTAGTGGTTGTGCAGATTTAGAAGTGGAAAATGATGAAAAAATGATGGAGGTGATAAAGAAATATTTGAGTTACTTTCCCCAACATAGTGGCGAACTTCCACCAAAAGTTGAATATCCTCCAGAACAGGATCCCAATAATATGAGTGATAAGATTCTTGATATTGTCCCGGAAAATCCCAGACAGGCATTTAATATGAAAAGATTAATCAAATATATTGTGGATTTTGGAGATTTTTTTGAGATCAAGCCTAAATGGGCTAAAAATCTACTCGTTGGCTTTGCCAGAATAGGTGGTTACCCGATAGGAATAATAGCCAACAATCCAATGTTCTTGGGGGGGGCCCTTGATGTGAATGCATCAGACAAGGCTGCAAGATTTATAATGCTCTGTGATGCATTCAATATTCCACTTCTTTTTCTGCATGATGTTCCAGGATTTATGGTAGGTTCCAAGGTAGAGAAAGAAGGGATAATAAGACATGGTGCAAAAATGCTTTACGCAGTATCAGAGGCAACGGTCCCTAAGTTCTCGGTCGTTGTTAGAAAATCGTATGGTGCAGGTTACTATGTTATGTGTGGCAGGGCCTTTGAGCCTGACCTTATTGTTGCATACCCGGGTGCAGAAATTTCTGTTATGGGTGCAGAGGGTATGGTAGGTATAATCTCAAGAAAATTTGATATGCCAGAAGATGTAAAAAAACAAGTAGTGGAACAGATAAAGCCATATATAAATATTTATAAATCGGCGGGATGGGGCTACATAGATGATGTAATAGACCCAAGAGAAACAAGGGATCTCCTTATAAAGGCACTCGAATTTACAAGAAACAAGCATGTCTTGAGACCAAAGAAGAAACATGGAGTAATGCCTGTTTAGAAAAAGGTTCTTATAAAAAAGTAGAATCTGTATGGGGCTATCCCCTTTTTTCTAAAAAGGGGATAGCCCACATTGAAAGTGACAGGACCGAGGGGAGTTCGGTACCTCAAACCCCAACCAGCACCAGAGTAAAATTGAGGCTTCACCCCTTCTATAAAATTCGTTGACCATACATTCCCTGTATCGTTAAATATCTCCCATTCAAGACTCTTATAAAGAGGGAAATTCATATCAAACTGGTAACTAAGTGTACTCACACCACCCATTTCAAGGTAAGAACCACCAGTAACTTTTAACTTTGTTTTTATCTCGTTATACCCATACCCTCTAAGAGAGTATGCTCCGCCAAGATAAAATTTCAAAATATCAGGAAGGTGGATTTTATCTTTGGCATAAACTTCACCAACCCTCACAACTAAGTCAGCCAAAAAAAATTTCAATTGCCAGTACCATGCAAAAGTTCCTGTGTACCTCAAATAATTATATTCTGATCCAAGCAGGTCGTTACCCCAATCAATAGAAAAAAATTGATATGTTCCCTTCGTGGGCATAAAAATGTCATTTCTTTTGTCTCTGAGAAAAAGAAAATTTATATATCCCAATTTAAATGTTGAAGGACCAGTAAAAGAGCTTGTTTTAATTTCAAAAAAGTCATAAGAATCCCTTCCAAAACCCAGAGTTGCATTAATCCGGTGTGAATAAAACTCCTTATAAACACTAACATTATACCTCTTTGTAGTATAGCTATAATCAATATACCGGGTATTTCTCTCGATGCTTGTAAATAGTTGTAAATCCATCCCATATCTGGGTAGAACAGGCTCTCTATAAGTTACTGAAAAAACTCCATAAGAAGGATACTCAATTGTGGAAAAAATCCTCTGGATATCTGAATAATCATATTCAATTTTATTGTAAAGAATTAAGTTACGAACACCTCCAAAGAAATACCATGTATTAAATCGCAGATCAAGACTTACACCTTCAAAAGTTGCAAAGGCAAAGGAAAAGTCTATTGAATTGCTTGGCTTTTCAACCACTTCAACAATAAGATCAATTTTATCCCCATGAGCCACAGTGTTAAGTTTAATATTTTTAAAATAGCCAGTCTCATAAAGAACAGAATATATCTGGTAAAATTTATTTCTGGAAAAAGGAGTCCCTTTTATTTCTCCGATTTTTTCCTTTATAAACTTTGTTGAAACTTTTTTATTACCTGAGACAAAAACTTCGCCCCAGAAGTACCTTGTCCCTTCATGTATTGATAACTCCACGATAACAGAATAATCTCCAAGCACCTCAAGACGATATCTAACTGAAGCATTTCTGAAGCCTTTGTTTATATACAGATTCTGCAACTCAGTAGCCCATCTCTCAACTTCATATGGATTAAAAGGACTTCTTTTTTTTAACCTCAGCATATGAAGAATTGATTTCTGATTTAAAAAAACTGCTCCAGAGATAACAGCAGAATAAAAGATATACCGAGGTCCACTTTTTACAGGTATTCCCAGATAAAGCTTCCCCCTTTTTAAAAAAAGTCGCTCTTTATCAACTTTCGCCTTTATATATCCCTTCTTCTTGTAGAATTCCAGAAGGGATTCCCGATCAACTTTTATCTTTTCCGGGAAATAACAAAATGTGAAAATCTTTTTTAAAAAATTAGAAGACGGCTTAAAAGGAAGACTTTTTTTCAACAAAGAAGGAGAAATACCTGTTTCCCCTGTAATTAAGACATCATAAACAGGAATTTTATTACCTTCTTCTATTTTAAAAGTATAAGTTATATTATTTTTACCCGTTTTTGTAACAACATTAACTTTAATAAAAGGGAAGCAATTTTTATAATAGAGATCTTCCAGTTTTTTCCGAAATATTTCAATCTTACCAGGGGAAATTCTATTTACTTTGTTCAAACCAAGATAGAAAAACAATTCCTCATCAGGAAAATATCTGTTTCCAGAAAACCTTACAGAAATTTTTCTGCCAGGATCTATAACCCCACAG
>JALTID010000110.1:481-10625 GCA_027004335.1 bacterium | reverse complement strand
CTCATACAGTGCCTGCAGTAAGAAGGGCAGATATTTGTTGCAAGCAGAAGAACCCTATCAGGGTAGCGATGTACCACATGTGGAAGAGGAGAAAAATCATCCTCTCTGTATGGATCAGGATCCCCCCTCTTTTCTATTTCCATGGTGGATGGCACAATCTGTTTCGCAACTGGATCATCTGGATTTTCAGGATCCACAAGAGAAAGGTAATAGGGTGTCACTTTCAGGTGATACTTCATTGTAACCCATCTCAGATCATCAAGAGAAGAACGAAGATAGGGTAGATAACTGGCAAGTTCCTCCACTGTGGTGATGGAATTTAAAAGCTGCCACTTCCAGTCATACCACTTTTCACCATCAGCAAACTGTAATTTCTCCACTTTTTACCTTCTCAAGAAGCTTTACAGCACCTTTCTTTTCCGATGAATATTTTAATTTTTCATGTAGAACCTGAAGAGGGACTTTAATAACCTCTGACACTTCCCAGTCGTGATCCTGTGTACTCCCCCTTTTGACTTTCAGGAAAAAATAAAAAACTTCTTTATAGATCCTCTGGCCACTCTCGGGGTGTTTATAAAAATAATTCACCCTCGTAATGAGTGGACCTGCTTCAACCGATAGACCTGTTTCCTCCCTTACCTCTCTTGCAGCTGCTTCTTCTGGGGTTTCTCCCCTGTCAATCAGCCCCTTGGGTAACGCAAAATTTTCTTTACCTGCAGGTTTAATAAGATAGGCAAAAATCTCTCCCTCCTCGCACACCGTTGGAAAACCCCCGGCTGACACCTCTACAGAACCTTCTCCTCTCATTGCAAACCATCTCACATCTTTCCAGTAACGAAAAGTGTACTGCTCTTCTCCACCAGGTCTCAATAAAATAATTCTTTTAACCTTTTCAAGCCAGAACCAGACCTCAAACTCCCCTTCTTCCACCACATCCGATTTGCATTTGCCTGATATTGCCAGATTACCCTTCTCCTGATTCTCAGCAGGGAGACCCTGAGGAATCCTGAAACAGAGGGATTCCTCATTATAAGCTAATTCAAGTTCAACTGCTTTCTCACCACTACTTCGCAAAAAATAGTTTCCTTTCATAATAGCTATATTATATCTGGTGAAGGTTAATAATCCAGTCCCTCCCTCTTGACAGCCTTTCCTATTATCATATACTTGTTTAAAAAAGATAGGAGGTTCAAAGGAAGTGAGCAAAAATAAGTCAGCTGAAAAGAGATTAAGACAGAATCTCAAGAGAAGAGCAAGAAACAGAATGTACAAATCCATGATAAAAACTGCTTTAAAAAAATTAACAAAAGCAATGGAAAATAATGAAATTGACAGGATAGAACCTCTGTTCAAAAACGCTCTGAGAGAGATTAACAAAGCAAAAAGTAAAGGAATTATTCATAGAAACACTGCATCAAGGGAAATTTCAAGGCTTTACAAAAAAACTAATCAATTCCTTGCAGGCATTCAGGCGGGAGAAGAAGCCAAAGAAAGCTAAATTTCAGAAAGTCTCATAACTATTTTCTTGATTACAACACCAGGAGGAAGCTGGTTCTTCTTCACTTCTAACTCAGCTTCATCTAAAATGAAAAAAATCTTTTCAAGATTTTCTTCAGAAACTCCCTGAGCCTCTGAAAGTAATTTTCTTAGGTAATAATCTTTAAGAGAAAGAATTTTTCTAATCTCATCCAGATCCTTCCTTTCAGACAGGAGAAACTTTATCTCAGCGAGCCTTTTATAATAGGAAGTAATAAACCTAATAATTTGAAGAGGATGAACCCTTTCAAGAAGATTATCCACTATCTTTAACGCTTCATCCGTTCTACCAGACGCTATTGCTCCAGAAATATTAAAAATATTTTCTTCCTTCAGAGGAGCAACTAACTCTCTTATCGCACCAGTATCTATATGACCATCTTCGTGATAGGAGAGAAGTTTCTCAATATCTTTCTCTATAAACATCAAATTATTACCAACAAAATCTGTCAGAAGTGACAGAGCATCCTTATCAATATTCCCTCCACCCTTTTCCACCAGATATTTTATGACTTCTTCAATATCCGCTGGAGTTAGAGAAGAAGGTATGGAATAAAATTTTTCACCGCCCTGAAAACCTTTCAAAGGAGAACTGCTGAGAGCTATGATATCATAAAAATTCCCAGATTCATTAAATGCACTTTTTAAAAAACCAATATGCTCTTCTCTGAGTTTTTCTACTCCTCTAACAGCAATGATTCTAAAATCGGAAAAAAGGTCACCCTCTTCCACAGCATCTTTAAGTACCTCAATTTCCATCTGTGAAAGATCAATTCGGTGAACCAGAGCTTTTCTCTTTGATAAGTAAATGGTAATCCACTCTTTTTCTAAAAAACCCTGCCAGAAGGGATCTTCACAAACGATAAAAACCGGCCCCCTGGGATCCTTCCTCCAATAATTTACTATGCTAAGAGGCTTCACCAATAACCTCAATGATCTTTTCTACAAGAAGGTCAACTGCTTCAAGAATACTTCCTGCCTTTGATGACTCTGTGGGATACGGTTCAGCATAATACCAGTATGATAGAGGTATTGAAAAAATCCTCTCTATATTTTTGCCGTGACAGTCCTCAATTTTAACTCTGTACTTAGCATTAGCTCTCACCCGGGAAATTCTCCCGGAAGAGTCATAAAAATACTCAGAGGATGAAATACCCAGAAGCGTAACATAGACGCCAAGGCAGGCATGTCTCTTAAGAACAATTCCCCTGCTTGAAAAAGATTTTATTAATTCTCTTGTGAGCTCAGATTCTATTCCGGGTAATTCGGAGAAATTGCTCTTCACCCTGCGTAGTTCAACAGCAACAGAAAGAGGACGAACAATATGGTATCCACACCCCGCTACCATAAAAAATAATGCAAATAAAAGAAATTTTTTCATACAACAATATTCACAAGTTTGTGAGGCAGATATATGAATTTTCTTATCTCTTTTCTCTCAATGTATTTTTTAACATTTTCATTTTCCATCGCCAGCTTTCTGATCTCTTCTTCCTCAATATCCACAGGAACTGTTATTTTTCCCCTGAGCTTTCCATTCACCTGAATTACAATAAGTTCCTCATCCACTGCAAGGCCATCAGGATCATACTCAGGCCATTTTTCTTTAATGGTAAAAAATTCTCCTCCTCTGATGTCACTCCAGAGTTCCTCGGTAATATGTGGAACAAAGGGGCTGAGCATAAGCACAACACTCCTCAGAGATTCTCCTATGATCATTTTTTCTCCATCAGAAAGAGACTCTCTGTTCTGCAATCTCTGAGTAATGTAATTTATGAATTCCATTATTGCAGCAATTGCTGTATTGAAATGGTGAGCCTCAATATCTTCAGTCACTTTTTTTATGGCTTTATTCAGCATCCTGTAACTCTCTTTCTCTTCTATGGAAAAAGTGGATAAATCGGGCTTTGAGAATTCAGCCGAGGCAAGATCAAGATTTTCTTCAACAAGTCTCCAGACTCTATTTAAAAATCTGAAAGCTCCCTCTACTCCTGTATCACTCCACTCCAGAGATTTTTCCGGGGGCGATGCAAACATGATGAACAACCTTGCTGTATCCGCACCATACTTTTCTATGATCTCATTGGGCTCCACAATGTTGCCACGGGACTTATCCATCTTGGCACCATCTTTCAGCACCATTCCCTGAGTGAGAAGTCTGGAAAAGGGCTCATCTACATCCACATAACCAAGATCCCTCAGCACCTTTGTATAAAATCTTGCATACAAAAGATGCATAACTGCATGCTCTATACCACCAATATATTGATCCACAGGCATCCAGTAATCAGCTTCACCTTTATCAAAGGGTCCTTTATCATAATCTGGACTTGTATATCTGAGAAAATACCAGGAAGATTCAACAAAAGTATCCATGGTGTCAGTCTCCCTTTTAGCTGGTCCCCCACATACAGGGCAGGTCATATTCACAAATTCCTCCTTTTTAGCAAGGGGAGAACCACCTTCCTGAGTAAAATCAACATCTGTGGGAAGCTCCACGGGAAGCTGTTCTTCCGGTACAGGTACCACCCCATCCTTACCACAATAAATCACGGGAATAGGTGTCCCCCAGTATCTCTGCCTACTTATCCCCCAATCCCTTAATCTATAACTAATGCTCTTTTTGCCTATTCCCTTCTCTTCAAGATACTCCACTATTTTCCCTTTGACATCTTCACTGTAAGTCCCATCAAATTGACCGGAGTTAACAAGATAGCCGGGTTCCACATAGGCTTCAGTCATCTCTTCAGGTTTTAATTCCTTATCTTCTGGCTGAATAACCACTATGATGGGAATATTGTACTTTTTTGCAAATTCAAAATCTCTCTGATCATGTGCAGGAACCGCCATAATTGCACCAGTTCCATATTCCATCAGGACAAAATTTGCAACATAGATGGGTACCTTTCTACCATTGAGGGGGTTGATAGCATATTTTCCTGTAAAAACTCCTTCTTTTTCATACTCACCCTGAGATTTCCTTCTAATATTTTCCCTTCTAACCTTATTGATAAATTCCCTCACAGGCTCTTCATATTCTGTTCCTTTTGTCAACTCAAGAGCAAGAGGATGCTCAGGCGCAAGAGACATAAAAGTAACTCCAAAAAGTGTATCAGGTCTGGTGGTAAATATTTTTATGCTTCCGGAACCATCCTCCAGAGGGAAATCCACCTCAGCACCAATGGATTTACCGATCCAGTTTCTCTGCATAATAAGTACTTCTTCTGGCCAGCCATCCTCAAGTTCATATGTATCATCCAGCAGCTCCTCAGCATAGTCAGTAATTTTAAAAAACCACTGATCAAGCTCTTTAAGTTCCACTGGGGTATTGCATCTCCAGCATTTACCATCAATTACCTGCTCATTGGCAAGAACTGTCTTGCAATTGGGACACCAGTTAACAAGAGAGGTTTTTTTGTATGCCAGTCCCCTTTTCAGCATCTCAGTAAAGATCTTCTGCTCCCATCTGTAATACTCAGGTGCACAGGTGGTAACCTCTCTATCCCAATCATAGGAAAATCCCAGTCTCTTAAGTTGCTTTCTCATATAATCAATGTTTTTAAATGTCCATTCAGCGGGATGAGTGTTATGCTTTATTGCAGCATTTTCTGCTGGTAAGCCAAAGGCATCCCAGCCCATAGGATGAAGTACATTAAATCCCTGCATCCATTTGTACCTTGCAATTACATCCCCTATTGAGTAATTCCTCACATGACCCATGTGGAGTTTCCCGCTTGGGTAGGGGAACATTTCAAGCACATAATATTTTTTCCTTGAAGGGTCCTTCCTGGCCCTGAATAATTTTTTTTCTCCCCATTTCTTCTGCCACTTCTGCTCAATTTCCGCAGGGTCGTACTTTTTCATCTCAGCCTCCTCATTTCAGTTGGATTATTCCCCTGTCTTTCAACTTCTTAAAAAAGTAAAGAGCCTCTACTTCTGGCAATGGACTTACCTTTACTATTGAATCAACATCCCATACCCCATCAATTCTTGAAATCATGTATCCCTCCTCAGGGGTAAAATGAAGCTTTAGAAGATGTGATAGAGGAAGGGTTAAAACAGGCACTTTGTGGATAGGAACAAAACGATCTTTAAGTATCTTCAACGCCCTATCCATTGCCTTCCGTGCCCAGACAGTATCATCTAATTTTAATCCTTTCATTCTATATATCTTCCAATAGAGAACCATTGCCTTCTCATACTTACCTCTTTTTTCATACTCCTTTGCAGATTGGTATAGATCCTCTGGGTAGATGATATGTTCCTCCTTGGGCCTCCTTTTTTTCATCTTAATTTTAATAATCCCGGCCTCATATAACTCAAATAATCTTCTATAAATTTGAAATTGGGGATGCCTCATATTATAGGCAATTTCCCCCAGGGTCTTGTTCTTGGTTATCAATTTATAAATTTTCCTGTCAGTATATGATGAACTGTTCAGCAAAGCATCAGGGACCGCCACCTCAAAAATAATATCATCAGAAGTGAAAACCTTTGTGATTCTCTTCCACTCATCCTTCCTGAAAATTCCTTCAAGAATAATTCCCTCCACAGGGAGCTTCAAATTAAAAAGCTCCATAGCTTGAGAAGGATTATCAGTAAAAACAAACTCTCCATCTGGTAGGAGAAAGAGACTATAAATAATTTCAAGAACCTGAATATAAATTAGATCCTTTAATTCTTCCTCAGTCAACCATCCTTTTTGAAGAATTATCTCCCCTAACTTCTTATCACTATTCTTCTGTTCAGTAAGCGCCTCTTTAAGCTGTTCTTTATTTAATTTCCTGTAACTCAAAAGCATCTGCCCCAAATAATCTGAGGGGAGATTTGAAAACGCACCAATAATATAACCATTACGAAAAAAAATTTTTTTTATTACTGGACCTGAAATAATTTTAAGCTCTCCGCTCTTAGCAGAAGAAGCGGCCCATTGGAGAAGTTCAGGCATTTTCATTGTTTTTAGATTACCTGTGAGCCCCATGGCATGCTACCTGGATATAGTAATAAAAGTAGGTAGAGATGTTTCTCTTCTAACTCTGTTTGCAATCTGAGAAGCCTTTTCCTTCGTGGGGAAATGACCTATCCTTACCCGATACCATATTCCTCTACCTAAAATGTTTACTCTTTGAAAATAAGCTCTAAATCCTCTCTTTCTCAACTTATAAATCAGGAGTAGAGCATCCTTCTTGTTTTTATATGCAGCCACCTGAATGGTGTATGGTTTTTCTATCTTAAGCGGGGGTGAGGGAAGCTTTTTCACAAGCTCAGAGGGATGAGAGGAAACTTTTTTGATTTTTCTTTTCTGAACTTTTATCCTCTTTCTAACGGGAATTTCTCCCTTCCTCTTTACAACTTTAAGTGTCTCCATCCCGGAAGGAGGAATTACCTCAACAGAAGTAGTTGCACTTTCCAAGAAACCTCTTTTGGAAGGAACAATTTTCTCTGTATTTGTCGTTTCAGAAAAAACATACTCAACACTTTTTTTCTCCGCAGAAGGAGTAACCACAACTTTTTCCTCCTTCACCCGTGGCTTAGTCGCAACAATGGAGCAATTTCTGGAGCCAGTAAAAAAACCAAGTAAAAATAAGGCTACAGAAAAGACGAAAAAAATTGTGATAATCAATACAATTTCTCTCTTCTCAAGAGTAAATATAATTTTTTCCTTCATTCTCACATCTTTTCCGGTGCACTCACTCCTATAATATCAAGTCCCTCTCTTATCAGGTCCTGAACCACCTTTGCAAGCAACAATCTACTGCTTCTCTCTTTCTCATCCTCCACAAGAACTCTAACTTCATTATAATACTGGTGAAACTGTCGGGCAAGTTCTACAAGATAAAATGGTATCCTATGGGGGGTAAGATCCCTAACACCGCTTTCCAGTATCTCATTGAACTCACTGATTTTTTTAAGAAGAGGGATCTCCTTTCTGGAAATAACACCCATATCAAATTTTAAATTTTTCACACTGTATCTCTTTTTAACTGCCTGCTGAAAAATACTGGATATTCTTGCATGTGCATACTGCACATAGTAAACAGGATTTTCGCTGGACTGCTTCCTGGCAAGATCAAGGTCAAAATCAAGATGTGAGTCGTTTCTCCTGAGGAGAAAGAAAAACCTTGAAGCATCTACCCCCACCTCTTCCAGTACTTCTTTCAGGGTTACAAATTCTCCCGTCCGCGTGCTCATAGAAATAGTCTCTCCCCCTTTCTTAAGGGAGACTAGCTGGATAAACAGGATCCTGATTCTCCTATCATCAAAACCAAGAGCCTTCATAGCTGCCCTTATCCGGGGTTCGTATCCATGATGATCAGCGCCCCAGATATCAATGATGAGGTCATAGCCCCCTTCAAATTTTAATCTGTGATAGGCAATATCGGCAAGAAAATAGGTTGGATCTCCATTTGATCTAATTAAAACTCTATCCTTTTCATCTCCAAAATTGGAAGACTTAAACCACAGAGCCCCATCTTTTTCATATGTAAGCCCTTTCTCTCTAAGTATGTTAAGGGTATCACTGACAATTCCTTCATCATACACCCTTCTTTCAGAAAACCAGGAATCAAACCTCACTCTGAATAATTCTAAATCTTTCCTTATCCAGGAAAGAATCCTCTCAGCTGCGTACCTGCTGAAAAAAGATGGGTCAGGTTTCTCAAGAAATTTATCACCATATTTTTCTTTAATTTCCTTTGCAATTTCAATAACATAATCTCCCTTATAGTGGTCATTCCTCAACTCTACTTTTTCCCCAAATAATTCCTTATAACGAAGATAAACAGATTCACCAAGGTTATCTATCTGTCTGCCTCCGTCATTTATATAATATTCAGTAAAAACATCATACCCTATTTTTTTCAGCAACCTGCCAAGAGTATCTCCCAGTGCAGCCCCTCGACCATGTCCTACATGAAGAGGACCTGTAGGATTTGCACTAACAAATTCAAGGTGGATCTTCCTTTTTTTAGCAGGAGGAGCAAAAAAATCTTCCTTTCCTTCAATAATTCCTGCTACCCACTCTCTCCACCCATCAAGGGAAATAAAAAAATTTATAAAACCTGGCCCAGCTGCTTCCACTTTTTCAAACCATGTATCTCCCCATTTTTCCACAATTTTCTCCGCGATCTGGCGGGGAGGTTGTTTTAATTTTCCTGCAAGAACTATCGCAATATTCGTGGAAAAATCCCCCATAGAACTATCAGGCGGCTCGTCGATCTTGATCTGGAAATCAGTGGAGATCTCTGGAAAAACCCCACGAAGCCTATGGCTCAGACGCTTCCTGATCTGCTCACGCATCTTGCTTCTTCCCCCCCTTCTCCTCTTTCTCCAGCTCAGCAATTATCCTTTTTTTTATAGTAACATCCCATGTGAATTCAGGACATCTTTTTGCATAAGAGGGTGGTTTCCCATATCTTATTTTACAGGTTTCGCGCCATGCACATACATAGCAGGAAACATACTCTGTAAGATCCTTCTCAACAACCATTCTTCCCTGCCTCCAATTGAACCACCGCAATTGCAGCAGCTCCCTCTCTGTTGCCTATTATCCCGGCTCCCTCCATTGTGGTAGCCTTCATATTCACAGGGGCACCGGTAATTCTGGAAAGGTTATCCGCAATAATTTTTTTATAATTTCCAAGTCTTGGAATTTCACCAATGTAAGTTACATCAACATTAATAATCTTTAACCCCCTGTCTGTTATCATTTCAAGAACTTTTTTTAAAAAAAATCTGCTTTCAGCGTTTTTCCACTTTTCATCGGTGGGGGGAAAATAATCACCAATGTCACCCAATCCCGCTGCCCCCAGAATAGCATCAACTATGGCATGAATTATCACATCAGCATCTGAATGACCCTTCAGAGCATAGGGCGAAGGAATAGAAACTCCACCCAGTACAATCTTCTTTCCTTCCTCAAACAGATGGAAGTCAAATCCAATTCCTACCATCCTATCATCTACTCTTCGTTCCTGGGAGTTCTCTTGATAAACTTATCAATAACTTCAGGGATTGTCTCAACAAGTTTATCAAAACCTGTTCCACCTTTATTAACCCTTATAAATGAAACACCATCTTTATCAACTATAAGCAATGCAACAGGGGTGATCCTCATACCACCTCCGATCCCAGAAAAGTTGCCCTGTGTGTCACCTTTCCTTTTTTTAACAAGCTTATCCTTCAGGGCTCCCTCTCCACCTCCACCACCAAAACCTATTACAGCCTGAATAAGAGGAATGATCGTCCTATCTCCAACTACAACAGGTTCACCTACCACCGTTTTGGTGGTGGTGAGAGCTTTGAAATTTCCAAACATTTTTTCAATAGCTTCAATGTAAAAAGACATTTCTAACCCCCTTCCTTATAGTTTCCATTATCCATAATACTCCAATTCTTACAAATGTAAAAAGGCGTGTCCCATAGAGGAAAAGATATTTAGGGCGAATATCAAAGGAAGGATGGAAGTTATGCAGACCAAAGGAATATTTCACACCTGATGCGAGGCCATCGGAAAAAGGGTCGCCAGTGGAAATATAAAACTCAGCTCTGCTATTTTTCACAACAACCTCTGCCATCTTAAAGTAAATGGGAGCCTTTTTCATAAGTT
>JALTID010000110.1:0-471 GCA_027004335.1 bacterium | reverse complement strand
TTAAGCTATTACCCTTTTTCTTCTTTTTTCCTCTGGAATTTTCCTTTCCATTTCCTGTCTTCTTTTTAAATTTCCACAGAAGTGCAGGCCAGTTAAAAGAAATAAATCCAATTTTTAGCTTATTTATTTCCCCGGCAGAAAATATAAGAGCAGAACTTAAAAAGAAAAAAAAAGTGATCCCCAGTAATAATAATGCCAAAAGTATATATATCATCTCTTCTACTGGAAGATATAAAATTCAACACTTAACATGTGGGTTTCGCCATTAAGCTGACTGCTTGAAAAGCTGTACGCAACTATGCCTTTTGGATACCTCCAGAAAACTCCACCGGTATATGTGTTATCTTTGTAACCCTCCAGATCCCAGCCACCTGTAATTCCTATTATACCTTTTAAAAGGATTTCAATACCTGTTCTAACCATGGTATTCTTGGCTTTCCACCCATCTTCAAAATTCTGCAGCCAATCCAC
>JALTID010000109.1 GCA_027004335.1 bacterium | reverse complement strand
TATTTCTACCGTGCTTACCTTTATTCCCCATGGATCAGTGTGCTTGTCAAGAATGGTCTGTAATTGTTCATTGATTTTTTCCCTTCTTGAAAGAAGGTCATCTAACTCAACCTCTCCACAGATCGCCCTAAGGGTTGTCTGGGCTAACTGGGATGTAGCAGAAAAATAATTTTCCACCTCAATCACCGCCTTCACTGGTTCCAGTACCCTGAAGTATACAACAGCATTTACCTTAATGGAAACATTGTCCTTGGTTATTACATCCTGGGGTGGAACATCCATTACAACTGTTCTAAGACTCACTTTTACCATTTTATCAACAACGGGGATTAGTAAGAAAATACCGGGACCTTTGGCACCTATTACCCTCCCCAGCCTGAACACAACACCTCTTTCATATTCGTTGAGAATCCTTATTGCTGCGAGAAGAATGAAGAGAATTATAACGATCGCAGTTATTAAACTTGTACTCATGATTTATCCTCCCTAATATTTTTTAACTTTTAATTTCATACCGTCTGTTTTTTCTACAATAATTTGCTCTCCTTTTTTCACTGTGGAATCAGAATAAGCGTTCCAGTATTCTCCATGAACAAAAACTTTTCCTCCTTTCCCATTTATTTTCGTAACAGCTTCTCCAATTTCCCCCATAAGCCCCTCCTGTCCGGTTCTTACCTGTCTTTTGTGTGCCTGATAAATGAGATATGAGACCAGCAGGATTGCTCCACCCAGAATTACAGTGGAAGTTATTATCACCGAAGTGCTAAGGACAACACCTGAACTTTTATTGTATAGTAGCAGTGATCCAAGGATAAAAGAAATTACGCCAGCTACTGCAAGAACTCCCATGGTAGGAAGAAAAAGTTCAAGTATGATCAGGATCATTGCCAGAATTATCAGAAGTAATCCCCCTGTATTTATAGGTAGAAATTGAAATGCAATTGCTGCAAGTATGATAGATATCCCACCCACCACCCCCGGTAAAATCGCTCCAGGATGAGAAAGTTCAAAATAGATTCCAAGCATTCCAATCAGCATCAGAATATATGCAAGTTCTGGATGTGCCAGGGTATTAACTATCTTATATCGTGTACTCATGGGATAATCCACCAGGAGGGCACCGGCTGTATTGAATGTTACCATGTTCCCTCTTACAGTTGCTCTCCATCCATTAATTTTTTCCAGAAGCTCTAAAGGTGTAGTAGCAATCACATCAATAACATGTTCTTTAAGAGCTTCTTGAGCAGTGGCGGTGATACTTTTTCTCACTGCATTTTGTGCCCATTTTACATTTCTATGTCTCACCTTTGCAATGGCTTTGATAAAGGCAACGGCATCATTTTCCACTTTTTTCATTAATTCTTCTTGATTTTTATTTTTGCTTCCGCCTCCGATAGTTACGGGGTGTGCCGCTCCTATATTTGTTCCTGGTGCCATGGCTGCAATATTTGCAGAAAGTGTGATGAAAACCCCCGCAGAGCCTGCATGGGCCCCTGGAGGGTAAATATAAACAATTACTGGAACGGGAGAATTTAAGATTGATTTTACAATTTCTCTGGTAGAGGTTAAAAGCCCTCCCGGCGTGTCCATTTCTATCAGTACAGCGGCAAAATTTTCTCTTGATGCCTTTTCAATGCCACTCTGAATATAATCGCTTGTGGCTGGATTTATGGTGGCAAATATTTTTAGCACCAGCACCTTTGGAGCTGCAGCGAGAGGCGAGGAAAGTAGAAGTAAAATAATGATTGCGGAATAACTAACCTTTCTCATGGGCCAAGCAACTTCCTGAGAGTTTTTAGATCTTCCCAAGCTTCTCTTTTTCTTGCTGGATTTCTCAGTAGATAGGCGGGATGATAGGTGGGTAAAACTTTTCTTCCACCGATTAGCATTACTCTCCCTCTTATTTTTGTGATGGAAAGTTTTTCTCCCGAAAGTGCAGTTATTGCAGGTTTTCCAAGAGTAACGATCAATTCCGGGTCGATGATTTCTATCTGCTTTTGCAGAAGGGGGCTGCATGCAATTACTTCATCTTTTTCTGGCTCCCTGTTCTTTGGAGGTCTGCATTTTACAATGTTTGTTATAAAGACATCCTCTCTTTCAAAACCGATAGCTCTTAACATAAGTGTTAGAAGCTGCCCTGCTCTACCCACAAAGGGTCTTCCCTGCTTATCTTCTTCTTCGCCAGGTCCTTCTCCAATGAACATAACTTCTGCATCAGGGTTACCCTCTCCGAACACTATATTTGTTCTCCACTGGTGGAGCTTGCACCTGGTGCAATCTGTCCAGTGGGTATATATTTCTTCAAGTTCTAAGGACTTCCTCTGGATCGTTTCTCCCCTCCTTCTTTGTGGATCTGCAATTTCCGTTATTCCCATGTCAGTAAGAAATTCAAGAAAACTATTTAACTGTGTTATAAATATATTCACTTTACAATAACCATCCGTTCCTGTAAAATAATTTTTACATAACATCTCCTTTAATGCAAGGTAATGGTGTTGATAATTTTCTTTTTTCTTCTTTTTCTTTTTTTCTTATTTCCCCCTCAACTTCATGCGTGGGGAGGTGTAGCGCATTTTTATATGGGGTTAACTGCTTTAGATTGGCTTGATATGGTTGAGGAAGAAGTGGCCAAGTTAATCAGAACCTATCCTTCCGATTTCCTCTATGGGATGATGATTGCTGATATAATTGTAGGTAAAAAATACTCCATATGGGAAAAACATTCACATAATTGGAATGTAGGCTTTTCTCTCTTTAAGTATGCCGAGAAGAAATACCACTTCAGCTTCGTCTGGGGTTACCTATCACATCTTGCTTCAGATGTTATTGCCCATAATTTTTTTCTTCCTGAAATGTTCATAAGATATTATCATGGTAAGATGAAAACACATTCCTACTGGGAATTAAAGTTTGAAACATGTTTTGATGAAGAAGTATGGAAAAATGCTTCAAAATTGCCAGGAAAAGTTCATAGAGATAACGATGAATTGCTGAAGAGAGGCCTTTCACCAACACTTTTCTCCTTTTCCACCAACAGGAGAGTGTTCGACATTGTTAATTTTCAGAGGAAGTTAAAGGTATGGAGAAATTTTGTTAATACCCTTTCCAGGAGATCAATTTATAAGATCCCCGAAGACAGAAAAGAATTTTACCTGAGCAGGAGTATTGATGCGATATTTGATCTCATAAAATACGGGGAAGATTCTTCATTGATTTCTCTTGACCCAACTGGTAGCGCTGCCCTTAAAAGAGGATTTAAGATAAAGAAGATGTTGAGAGATATAAAAAGAAGTGGGATTAAGGAGCAGGAAATTCATGAGATAATTTTTTCTCATCTCCCTGAAATCCCACCTGGAATCTACAGTAGGAGAAGAAAGGATGAAAGAAAATCTTAAATGGTACATTTTGTGGCTTTTTTTAATTTTCTTAATCGCTCTTGAGTCTTATAAATTATTTTTTGGGCCAAATGGGGTGCTGGAGTACCAGGAAAGTAGGAGAAGCGAGGTAGTTTTAAAGAAGGAACTTGAAAAAGCAAAAGAAAAAAATGTAGAACTAAAAAAACAGGTTAGGGAGCTTAAGACAAATCCTTCTGTAAAGGAG
>JALTID010000108.1 GCA_027004335.1 bacterium | reverse complement strand
CGTATGTGTATGTGACCTGTGGAATTTCAATATATGTGGTTTTGAGTTTGTTATCAGGAATATGATCCTTTGGGGGAACAATTTCAATTATCTGAGCTTCATCTGGTTCCCGGTCAGAGTTTTTCCCAAAGAAGATCTTACCTCCCAAGGTCTTATCTTTTTGAATTATAAAAGTATCACACATCTCTTCTCTCTGGAAATTATAGGGTAAATTGGAGAAGGGTGTCAACGGGGAGTCTTTTCCTGGTTAGGACATCTTCCCCACCCTCAACTAAAGGAAGCAGGATAAAAAGAAAAACTCTTCCAAATAAGAAAGGTACCTTCTCAACTCAGAAATTAGGTCAAAGTTTTCAAACTACTTGAAGGATAAATTAATAGAAAACAACTCCACTTTTTATGCGACAATTAACTCTGTATAAAAAGGAAAAGGAGGGAAAACTCCTTTTCCACAAATACCCTGAACTTCTTACAGGTTAAAATTGTAACCTCCTAGAATATAAAAGGAATTGTTCCTATCACTTTCATCATTTATCGTCGTCACTCCAATTGTGTATCTTAAATCAAAGGTTATGTTTAAAACTTCTATTCCTGCACCAAGCGTAAAACCAAGATCCAATGTATTAAGGTCACCTGGCTTGATGCTGGTAGTTTCTCCACAACACTTTGCCACACCTCTTATAAACAAGCCAATCTCTGGACCACCTCCAACATTAACATTTAACCCCCCTACTCCGAAAATCCACTTTGCAAGAAGAGGAATTGTCAAATAATTAAGGGTATCTTCTCCTGATAAGCCCAGCAATTCTACAGCAAAGCCTTTCTGAGTAAAAGCTAAACCTGACTCAAAATCTAAATTTTCAGGTAGTGCAATGTTAATCTTTGCACCTGCCATAAATCCCGGTTTCATGGAAGCTCCTGGCTCATTAATTGTTGACATTGTTAATCCTGCCACAGGCCCTACTGTGAGAGAGTCAGCCATCAAGGGCATGTTCAAAAAAGTGAGAACCATCACAAATGTCAATACCTTCCTCATTCTACATTCCTCCTTTTAACTTTTATTATTATCAATTTCTTACTAATTTAGGAAATTTTACCATAAAATTCAACAGTTGTCAAACATCGATAAGGGTAGTGTCAACTCTTGCTTCCCCCTGACACCCCGTGGTATCATAATAATATGAAAAAATTGCGTCTTTTTTCACTTTACTTTGTTATTTTCTCCTTTATCCCCAAATACACCTTTTTAGTTGATCCAGACCTCAATACCTATCCACCATTACCATCCTCAGCAAAACATTCCGTAACTCTGGATACATACGGGCCATACCCCTTTCAGATTTCCTACACCTACAAAATCAGTCCTACTGGAGAATTAGCAGCTTTTACCGGCTATAACTATATTGATGGAGGAATTTATAATCTCATGGGTTCTTACAGAAAGACACTGGTGATTACAAAATTTTCTCTCCTGTCACTGGGTATCGGAGAGGGAATCTTAATTTCACCAGATGTAATGGAAGGGATGATAGGAGCAATAGAAACAGAAATACCTCTCTCCCTCTCCATAGTTATTCCAGACACCAATATATTTCTGTGGAGTTGCCTTAAGTACGGCTTCATCTTCTGGGGTGACAGTGCGAGGTTGGGAGTTCTTGAAGGAGGGATTGGCTATTACCCAGCTCATGGGATAAAAATTCTAACCCGTATGAATTATCCGACCATAGCATCTATCAGGAAAGATTCCTCATCTACAGCAATGGTTTCAAGAGGCGACATCTACATCTCCTTTTCCGCCGGTTACTCCTGGTGATCATTGAAAAATAGTGGATTTTTCTTTTCTACCCACCTGTATAAAATAGCGGGAAGTGATAGAATATCCTGTAAATTTCTCTCAAGCACCTCCCTTAATATCTCAATCTCCCCCCTCTCTAAAAATTCAAAATATAGGCGGGGAATATCACCACCCTCCACACCGGGAGGTCTCTCCAATTTTAGCATTTCTCTCTCAACATTGTGGAGATTTGCAGGCTTAACCATCTTTTTTACAAGCTGGTAGAGATCATAATGCTTCTTCTCCTCAAAACCCTCCAATCTGTATATCACCATCCTGTTTTTAAGAAGGGGGATATCAAAAGTTTTCCCATTGTATGTTATAACAACATCCTTCTTCTTCCACAATTTCAGAAGTTCAACAAGAACATCCATTTCAAGGGGCGGAGAAGGAACAAGATACTGCAATACATTGAATTTTTCTCCTTCAAAAAATCCTGTTCCCACAAGAAAGGGCATATTACCAGTACCTGTGGAGAGGGAAGTGGTTTCAAGATCAAGAAAGAGCATCTGCTCAGGTGAACTTAAAACAGATGGGAAAAAAGGCAGATAGAGTGGAAAAAGTTTCTTAAATTCCTTCAGAATAAAATCCCCTATCTTATGGTCACCATCTACTTTCCGCTGGAAAAGAGGGGGAGTATCACTCGCAGAGGGCCTGACCCGGCTGGGAGTTGACCTTTTCCCCTTCAATTTGTTTAATTTATCCTTAAGATCCATTTTCAATTAACATATTGAGAATCTTGATGGCATTTCCCTTAACATCATTCTCCGTATATGTAACAGGTCCCACACATGAGGGACAACCTCTCTCGCAACCGCAATTCTCTATCAATTTTTTTGTCTCAATAAGAAGAGTTTTTCTTAACCTGAACAACTCCGAGCTAATACCCACTCCACCGGGGTAATTTTCATAAATATATACAGATGGCTTGTAGATCTCCTCAGGGGGGTCAATTTTGAAGCCATCCTCACCATAAAACTCACCACCCTTTACACCCTCGTGGTAATTCCACTTTTCATTTTTATCAGAAACAACCATACTTATATCCCGTGGATCACACATGGCATAGATGGCAGATATATTTTTCATCGCATAACCAATTCCATGAACAGCTTCAATAAACTCATAAATGCCAAGATTACTCCTCTCCCTATGTGTATTATCAAGCTGGATCCAGAAAGATGTGGTGTGGAGCTCAATATCAGGCAGATGTACATCTCCATAACCCACATTTTCCGAGGTGAAAAATTTGACCTTCTTAAAACCGGCAATGTTTGTAATCACCTGAACCTCTCCATATCCATAGACAGCAGATTCCCCCTCCTCTTCAAAAATATCAAGAATCTTCAATCTTGAATAATCAATGGCATCAGTGTAGTAATCAATTTTTGCCTTTTTTACATAGGCTCTGTGATTCTCAAAATCAAGTTTCTCCACCTGGTAGGTCACACCTTCCACCATGTAGATGGCACCTTCGTAAAGCATCTTCGGCGCACTGAAATAATCAACTTCAGCAACCACCCTTGGAGCCCCGGTAATATCTATCACAGTAAAATTCTCATCTCCCATATTTCTCAAACTAACCTGATTGGCGGGATAACTCTCGCTCATCCAGAACCATCTACCACTCTTTTTAAAAACAACCCCTTCCTCTTCAAGATACTCCAGAAATTCTGTAACATCCTTATTCCCCAATTTTTCTCCTTCTTCAAAGGGTAGCTCAAAAGCCGCACATCTAACATGGTCAGTAAGGATCAGAAGATTGTCAGGAT
>JALTID010000107.1 GCA_027004335.1 bacterium | reverse complement strand
CTTGCAGGCCCTGATTTTTCCTCCTCTCAGGTGGAACATCCTTCTGAAGGAACTCATCATAAGATTTCTTCTGAACCATTAAGAGGTAAGGAACCTCAATAGGAGCTTTAATCCTCCCAAAATTCTTTCTTATTCTTAGCCTCTCCGGGGAAGGTAATTTCATGAATCTACACCTCTTCTATGATTTAATCTCATAAAATAGAAAAAGGGTATTCCCGTTATTTCGGGACACCCTTTCAAAAAAGTGATAATTTAAAAAAACAATAATCATTGAATTTCGACTTGTCCCCCAACCTCTTCTATTTTTTTCTTGATTTCTTCTGCTTCCTCCTTACTCACCCCTTCTTTTACAGCTTTGGGAAGACTTTCAATAAATTCTTTAGCTTCTTTTAACCCAAGGCCAGCAATATCTTTTACCGCCTTGATAGTCTTAACTCTGTTGGACGGGTCAATAGCTTTTAGTACCACATTAAATTCGGTTTTTTCTTCCTGTGCAGTTTCTGCACCACCAGATGCAGGAGCAGCTGCAACTGCCACAGCAGCCTGAGCAGAAACCCCAAATTCTTCTTCCAAAGCTTTTACAAGATCAGCTAATTCCATAACTGTCATTCCTTTAATAGCCTCAATTATCTGGTCCTTAGTGAGTTTTCCAGCCATTTTAAATCTCCTCCATTTTTTTCTTCATTTTTCATGCAGCTAGTTTTTCCTTAGTTTGCTTTATCTGCTCAAGAATAGTAATAAGGTTTTTCACAATCCCAGAAGTCACATTTACAAGACCCTGTACGGGGTAACTGAACAGATAGGCAAGTTTCCCAAGAAGTTCTTCCCTTCCTGGTATTTTTGAAAGAATCTCTACACCCTGAGCATCCAAAACTTCACCACCAGGGATAAATCCCTCTTTGAGAGTCAGATGCTCAAATTCCTCTGCGCTTTTTACTAGTTGTTTCGCAGTCGCTATTGGATCCTGGTAGGCAAATACAATTGCATTGTTACCAGTAAGAAATTTACTCACGGGCAAATAATCAGTGTCACTCAGAGCAATACGAAGAAGAGTGTTTTTAACAACTTTTAACTCACCTTCCGATTCCTTCATTCTTGCTCTTACACTCATCAGAGAAGCAACATTGAGACCTGTAAAATCAACAAGAAAAACTCCTCTGGATTTGAGCAGCTTCTCATGCATCTCTCTAACAATTTCTGGTTTTTTCTCCTTTTTCATCAGCCCTCCTTTCCAGGAGCCTGGGACTAATCTCCGCAGGATATTAAGCCCACCGGCACCTGCTTCTCAGATTTTTTCTTTGAAAACCTTTATAACATCCTGTAAATCAACCTTAATAGATGGACTCATCGTCGTAGAGAGATAAATATTTTTAATATACTTTCCCTTCGCTGCTGGAGGTTTTGCCCTTAAAATAGCATCATAGGCGGCAAGAAAATTATCTAACAATTTCTCTTTTGTAAAAGATTTCTTACCTATTATCATATGAACATTTCCATATTTGTCAACTTTAAAATTTAACTTACCTTTTTTCCCCTCCTCCACAGCCTTAGCCACATCAAAGGTGACTGTTCCTGTTTTAGGATTGGGCATTAAGCCTCTTGGACCAAGTATCTTACCAAGTTTTCCCACCTTTGACATCATATCAGGTGTAGCTATTGCCATATCAAAATCAACCCACTTTTCCTTCTGTATTTTTTCAATTAAATCATCATCACCAATGAAATCAGCTCCAGCCCGTTTTGCCTCCTGAGCTTTTTCTCCCTTGGCAAAAACAACTATCCTGCGTTCTTTTCCTGTTCCATAAGGAAAAACAACTGAACTTCTAACCATTTGATCAGCTTTTGCAGGATCAACCCCCAGGAGAAAAACGGCATCAATTGTCTCATCAAAATTGGCAAATGAAATGTTCTTCAGAAGATCAAATGCCTCTTCCACCGAATACGCTTTGCCTGATTCCAGTTGTTCTACTGCAGCAAGATATTTTTTCCCATGTCTGGCCATTTATTCACCTCTTACTCTTTAATTTCAATACCCATACTCTTAGCAGTACCTTCCACCATTCTTATTGCTCCTTCAATAGATGTAGCATTCATATCCGCTAATTTTCTTTCGGCAATCTCTCTCACCTGCTGCCTTGTAATTGAAGCCACTTTAACTCTATTGGGTTCCCCTGAACCTTTTTCAACTCCGACAGCTTTTTTAATCAGAAAAGCAACAGGAGGCTGCCTCAGTTCAAAGGAAAAACTTCTATCCTGATATACAGTGATTACCACAGGGATAATATCCCCTTTCATTTTTTCTGTCTTTGCATTAAAAGCTTTAATGAATTCACCAATGTTAACTCCATACTGACCCAGGGCAGGACCTACAGGAGGTGCTGGTGTAGCAGCTCCACCTTCGATCTGAAGTTTTATCTGTCCAATTGCTTTTTTAGCCATTTCTTCATTTCCTCCAGATTAAGTTTTCTTTTCCACCTGCTCAAAATCAAGTTCAACAGGAGTATGCCTTCCAAAAATACTTACTAAAATTCTTACCTTTCCCTTTTCTTCATTTACTTCTTCAACAACTCCCTCAAATTTAGCAAAAGGCCCTTCTTTAACTCTTACAACATCTCCTACATCAAAGGAATGGAGATATTTCACTCTCAGCTTTCCTTCTTTAATATCTTTCCTCAATCTATCAATCTCCTCATCGGGAACCGGAATCGGTTCATGCTTACGTCCAAGAAATCCGGTAACTCTAGGAATCTCCGTAATCAGATGCCATGTTCTATCATTCATTTCCATTCTGATAAAGATATATCCTGGTAAAAAACGCTTTTCTACTGTCTTTTTTTGACCTTTCTTCACCTCTTCAACTTTTTCCTTCGGTATAAAAATATCCTCAATGAGATCCTCCATCTCCTCAGAATGAACTTTGTCAAGAATCATTTTTTTTACATTCTCTTCAAAACCTGAATATGTATGGACAGCATACCATCTTTTTTCCCCCATAACCACCTCAGCTTACATAAAAATTTTAAGTATAAGAGAAATAATATAATCAACAAGGGCAAGGTAACCGGCAGAGAGGAAAATAAAAACAAGCACAGCTCCTGTAGCAATCAGCATCTGCTTCCAGTCTGGCCATGTTACTTTTTTACCTTCATTTACAACTTCCCTGAGAAACTGAACCGATTTTTCAAAAAAATTTTTCTCCTCCATTAATTTTACTCCAAAAATAAAAATATGGCAGGCCAGGAGGGATTCGAACCCCCAACCACCGGATTTGGAGTCCGGCGCTCTACCAATTAGAGCTACTGGCCTACTTCACTTCTTTATGCCATGTGTGTTTATTACAGTGGGGACAGTACTTTTTTAATCTCAGTTTCTCCCTGTGCTTTTTCTTATTTCTCCTGTATGAATAATTTCTACTTTTACATTCTTCACACATAAGATGGATGGTCACAATATCATCTGCCATTTTTATCTCCAACCGAGTTATTCAACTATGTTTGTAACAACGCCAGCTCCAACTGTCCTTCCTCCCTCCCTGATGGCAAATCTCAACCCCTTCTCCATCGCTACAGGCTTTATCAACTCAACCCGCATATTCACATTATCCCCA
>JALTID010000106.1:2451-10711 GCA_027004335.1 bacterium | reverse complement strand
ATGGGGAAACCGGGACAGGCAAAGAGTGTATTGCCAATGCAATTCATATATTGAGCGGTAGAGAAGGCAACTTCGTACCAATAAACTGTGCTGCATTTCCAGAGGATCTTTTTTTAAGCGAGCTTTTTGGTTATAAAAAGGGTGCTTTTACTGGTGCCTTCAACCCCTACGATGGGCTTATTTCAGAGGCAGAAGGGGGGACTCTCTACCTGGATGAAATAGATAAATTATCCATAAACAACCAGGCAAAGCTACTGAGGGCTATTGAAACAGGAAGATACAGGAGAATTGGTGAAACAAAATTCCAAGAATTTGATGTTCGCATAATTTCTTCTGTAAATACACCACTTTTTGATCCAGAAACGGGTAACTTTGCTATAAATAAACCATTTGTTCTGCTCAGAGATCTTTATTTTAGAATATCCCCTTTAAAACTTTCTCTCCCTCCCCTGCGGGAATGGGCACTGGAGGATAAGACAAGGCTAATACATCAAATAATCTACAGATCTACCGATGGAGAGAAAACAATCAGCGTTCTACCAAGAGATATTTACGAAACATTAATGGATTATCCGTGGAAAATGGGGAACATAAGGGAATTGAGAAACACACTATTAAATTACTTATACACAGAAGCTCTAATCTTTGAGGAGGACTTCTGGAGGGAAACGACCCTTGAATACAGGGCAGGCGGACTAAAATTCCCGATAACCAGTGATGTTTTCCTGGAATTAAAGGGGGATCCAAGAAAGATCAAATTTCCAACCTTTGATGAAATAAAATTTAAGCTGGTGGATATTCTAAAAGAAACAGGCCTGAGCAAGGAAGAGATAAGAAAAATCCTTGATATCTCCAGAGGAACTGTGGATAACTGGTTGAAGAGGAAGAGGTGAGCTTCAAACAAAAAACACAGGATAATGCAAAATCTTTGTACCTGCTTTTCCTTCAACTCACCATTAATTCAATCTCTCCGGCTACTCCAATTAAATTATACATTAAGAGGAGAGGTTATTTCCATGAAAAAATTCATTGCGCTACTTTTAACCTTTATGGGGATTTTTGTATCCTGCTCTTCAAATCTTGAACATAAGAATCCATACGATCCTGAGTCATCATATATTTTTCAGAAAAAAGTACAGTTACTGGCAAAATTGTTCTGGAAGGAGAAAATGATTACTCCGGTGTCAACATAATTCTATAGGGGAATGGACATACATATAATGGAAGCACAGATAAAAGCGGAAATTTTACAATTACAGATGTAGGAAAGGGTGAATATACATTGATTGTTTCGGAAAAATATTATGAAGAAGTAAGGAAAAAGAGCTCTGTATCTATTGGGGAAAGAGTAAATACAGGTACGATCACAGTGCCAGTATTTAAATTTGCAGTTTCAGGGAAAGTCTCTCTTCAAAGTAGCCCAGATGAAAATGTTTCACCTGAAGGAACAGTAATAATTTTAAGAAGGACAAAAGGGGTAAAGTGTTTTGTAACATCCAGCTTTTTTCCCCCGAAAGAGGAAGAGTATTCTTATACTGAAACTTCAGCGGTTTTCATTACAACTGCCGGCGATGATGGTAGTTTTATATTTCAAAATATTCCTGCTGGTATCTTCCATTACAGCTCAGCGGGAAGGGTACTCCACCTATGTTTTAAAAGATGACACTGGCAATTTTACCATTGAAAATTACTTCTACTCTGCGACTAACGGAGTTAGACTTAATCTATTTGTTTTAAATACAGCAAAGGTGAGAATTGGAAATTATGTGAACAATTGCAATTGTGGTGACTGGCGGGATTACAAAGCCCAACTTTATTGGAGAGATTTATCTTGACACAGCAGATCCCAAAATCTTGAAATTTGCTCCTTATAATTCAGAGAATTTGAAAGAAGTTGAAGGGAAATTATACTTCAAAGGCAAAAATGGTTGATTTTGAAAGTGGTGTAAGTGAAATGAAAATTAAATCTAGCAACGAAATTGTTCGCTGGGAACCTTTTAAGCAATACTACTCCCTTCCCCTTACACAGGATGGAAAATACAAAAAAACAGGATGCTTCAGAGATTATGCCAATAATCAAACATGTGAGTCATTCACATTAATAAAAGACACTGTTCCTCCACAGCCAGCAGCTTTTACTGTAAAAGAGGTAAACAAATACCACAAAGTTAATGATCCTGCAATCACTTTACTTTTCAGCAACCTTACAACAGATATAGCCTTTATTGAAGTAAGCAACAATCTATCTTTAAATGCTTCATACAATATTAAAGCAACAGACACAATAAACTGGTTTCTAATCCCTGGAGATGGAGAAAAAACCATCTATGTCAAATTTATTGATGAACCAGGGGATGACACATCTCCCTATTCTTATACAACTGCCGTGTCCAATTTCCAGATATCAATGTATTTTTGCAAGATGTGGTGGATATTTCTTTTCCCTTCCTCTTTTTTCTGAGGAAACAGTACCCAGTTCGGTAGGATTATTTTTGAGGAAAGGCGCAGGCTTGCTTATTTTTTTCTCAGGGATATAATTAAATAGAGAGGTTGAGTATCATGGGCAATAAAAAAGACAGAAAGAACGCAGAAAAAGAAATAGAAGAGAAAAATTACTACGAGATCAAACCTTCCTGGCGTGAGATCTTTGAGGACTGGATAAGATTTTTTGCTGCTTATGCTATCACTGCGATTATTCTGATACTTCTGATTAAATATTTTTGATTTTACTCTTCCTTAAAAACTTCAACCCATAGAGGATAATCATATATTAATTTTTTATCAATGTAAATTTTTATCATACACTTCCCCGGTCAAGGAAAAACAACATCTGCCCAGTTTATAAGAAAATTGGGATATTTTGTAAGAGTTATTAAATAGGAAGATAATTCTTTTAAAACTCTTCCTTCTGAATCAGTAATGGATGCTTTAAAATAAACTCTCATGTGATACTTAGACACTATTGAAATGGGGGTCTGGAAGGATGTGGTAGCCGGGAAGTAGGATCTTTTAAAATATAATCTGTCTTTGATGTTGAAAAAACTGTATCTTCTCGCTGCATGAACCACCCTTCCACAAACTACAAGGGCTGTTCATGGGGCTGCCTCAAGATAATTGGTTACAAGAATCAGACTTAAAAGTAGTACCGCAAATGCTCTTTTAAATCCTTCCATTTTATTACTTCTTCTCTTCCTTCTTTCATATCTTTGAGTTTTATCTCTCTATTTTCGATCTCGCTTTCTCCAAGGATTAAAACTCTGTCAGCACCTCGTTTATTTGCCTGTCTGAGCTGGGCTTTTATACTTGCCACTTTACCCGTCCATATAACAGGGATTCCACTGTCTCTAAGTTCTTCCATAATCTTAATTCCTTCCTTAATTGCCTCTTCACCCAGTGGTATGAAGTATAATGGTTTTTTCTCCTCCGGTAAACCTTTCTCATTTAAAATTAGCACCAGCCTTTCTATTCCCAACGCAAATCCAATGCCAGGTATCTCAGGTCCCCCCAATTCCTCTACGAGGTTATCATACCTTCCCCCCGCTGAAACTGTATTCTGAGCTCCAAGAGCCGTATGAATGAATTCAAAAACTGTTTTTGTGTAGTAATCAAGACCCCTTACCAGAAAGGGGTCTACTTCGTAGGGGATCTTAAGTGATTCAAGGCCATCGGTAACTTTTTTCATATGTTCTCTGCAATCATTGCACAGATAATCTGTGATTTTTGGTCCCTCCCTTACAACCTGCTGACATCCAGGATTTTTACAATCAAGGACTCTGAGTGGATTTCTCTCCAGTCTCCTCTGGCAAGTTTCGCAGAGTCTCTCTCTGTTTTTTTTAAGATGCTCTATAAGTGCTTTTCTGTACCCCGGTCTACATTTTTCACATCCCAGGCTGTTGATTTTGACTTTAAGATCAGAGACATCTAACTCTTTAAATATTCTCCATTGAATTGCGATAACCTCTACATCTATCATTGGATGGTTCGGCCCAAATACTTCAATCCCAACCTGATGAAACTGCCTGAACCTCCCCTTCTGGGGCCTCTCATATCTGAACATCGGTCCTATGTAGTAGAATTTCTGGAATTGATCTCTCTGGGGGAATTGATGCTCCAGATATGCCCTCACCACAGGAGCCGTTCCTTCGGGACGGAGAGTAAGAGATCTTCCTCCCTTGTCTTTGAAGGTGTACATCTCTTTTTCCACGATATCTGTGGCTTCTCCGATACTTCTTTGAAAAAGAGAGGTGCTTTCAAAAATTGGAGTTCTTATCTCTTCGTACCCGTAAAGAGTGAAAATCTCTCCGGCGGTTTTTTCTATTCTCTGCCATGTTTTCACATCTTCAGGTAATATGTCTCGCGTTCCGGTGGGTGCTTTTATCATCTCTTCACTCCCTGTTTTTTAATAAGGTATTTTACAGCTTCCTCAACTCCTTCTACTGATAGATGAAACATGGGGAAGATTCCCCAGATTATTGCAGTTGTCCAGATTTTGTCCCATACCTTCGGATTCTCAGGGTTTATCCATACAGAGGAGGGGAAATTTTTTCTAAATTCTTCAAGGTAGTATTTACATGGTTTCCTGTTGTAGTACCAGTATTCAATGGCACCTCCTAAATTCATAAGTTCCGATGGAGCCATTGCTGCATCACCAACAATTATCAGGTGGTAATTCTCTTCAGAGTATTTTTTTATAAGTTCCTCTGTCTTAAGGGGGATCCTGTTTTCAATATCTTCGTAAATTTCTTCATAGATGCAGTTGTGGAAATAGTAAAATTTAAGATCCCTGATTCTTGATTTTATGGCGGAAAATAGGAGATTAACAAGATGAGCATAGGGATCCATGGAACCACCTGCATCCATAAGAAGGAGAAGTCTTACCCTGTTTCTCTTCTTTTTCCTAAAAACAAGCTCAATATCACCACCATTTTCGCTGCTCTTTCTTACTGTACTATCCAGATCAAGCTCCTCCTCAGGTCCTTCCGGAATCAACATCTTGAGTCTTGAAATTGCCACCTGTAATTGTCTGATATCCATGGTTTTATCCGGAGAGTAGTTTCTATATTTTCTCATCCTTGCGATCTGAATTGCGCTACCTGTGTTGTGATAATCGCTGAAGCTGATCCCTAAATTTGCAAAACCATCTTCTCCCCAGGGACTTGTACCCTCTGTGCCAATATGTCTGTTTCCCCCTACATGGGGCTGACTATCTTCTTTTTCTAACTGCTCTTTAAATTTTTTTATAAGCTCTTCAAGGTCATAATCATACTCTCCCCTTTTAAGAGCTAAGATTTTTTCGATATGCTCAAAGGGGTATTGTTCAAAGAGTTCCCTCATCTGTTCAAGAGTGATTACTTCTTTTCCTGTAAAGGTTTCTATAAATGCCTTATCAAATTTATCAAAATCCTCTTCATGTTTTACCAAAATACTTCTGGAAAGATAGTAAAAGGATGTAAAATTATCAATTAATCCCTCATCAAGCGCCTTATGGAGGGTCATCCACTCGGTGAGAGATACATTTATCCCCTTTTCTCGCAGATTAAAGAAGAATTTTTCAAACACTGGATAGTCTTCTCCTTGCCACTTCTACATCTTTTGTTTTTTTAAGTAAGACCCCTAAAAATGGAAGTCCCTCTGCAATCTCTTTTTCGTTTATTCTTTCATCAACAAGTACTTTAATCCAGTCAAGCAGTTCGCTGGTGGAGGGTTTTTTTCTCAATTCCCGGAGATTTCTAATTTCATAAAATCTCTTGACTGCTGTACTGACAAGTTTCTCGCTTAATCCTGGATAGTGAACCTCCACAATTTTTTTCATCATCTCGGGATCTGGAAATTCAATATAGTGAAAGATACATCTTCTGAGAAAAGCCTCTGGGAGTTCCTTTTCACTGTTGGAGGTTATTACCACAATAGGTCTATGTTTTGCCTTTATCCATTCTCTTGTTTCCGGGATATAAAAATCCATCTGATCAAGTTCATGGAGGAGATCATTGGGGAATTCTAATTCAGCCTTATCAATTTCATCTATTAAGAGAACCACCTGTTCCTCGGAGGCAAGAGCCTGCCCCAGAGGCCCAAGTTTTATGTATTGTCTTATATCAGATATGTCTCTATCACCAAATCTTGCATCATTTAATCTTTGAACAGTGTCGTAAACATACAGTCCCTCCTGCGCCACTGTAGTTGACTTAATATTCCATACAATTATTTTTTTATTTAGTGCTTCAGCAATCTTGTATGCTAACATTGTTTTACCTGTGCCCGGTTCTCCTTTTACCAGAAGTGGCCTTCCAAGTATTATTGCAGCGTTTACTGCTTCCATAAGACCGGGAGTTACAAGATAGTCGCTGGTACCTCTAAAATATTTCATAATTTTACCTCCATTAACTAATTTATTTTACACAAAAAGGAGAATAATGAAAAAAAACGAGGAAAAAGGTAGTGTATACTTTCAGTAGGTGCATTAATTTTCTGAAATTGAACAAAGCTGGAATGTAACATATTGGTATGAAAAATGGCTCTGCAGCGTAGGACTCGAACCTGCAGCCTATCCCAACCCGATGCTGCAGCTTCGGGTCAGAGCCGCTCTGCCGATTGCACTACCGTGGAAATCAAGACTTATTTCACGAAAATCTGCAATATTTCTGCATGGCCACCTCCCCCCTTAAAAATAGATTTTTAATCATTTCAACCTGTTGCTAACCTACCACCTCTGTTGACTTCTACTTTAACATACCAATCAATTCTTGAGAGTATCCTGTTCTCTCTTTATATATTCTCAGGACACCATACCTCAATCTTATTAGTATTACACTACCTGGTTAGCATCTTTGTAACTAACTTTCCCTAATAAGGTCTTATCCATAGCTATTACCCAAATGTCCCCCTTACCATCCACCCACACCCCCGTACTACCCTTTCCCGCAATCCAGGGATAAGGCAAAACCACTGAATTTACATTTAAAGAAGGCAGGTCAACAATTGAGACTCTATCCGCGACACTTGAAGTTACTCTCTTGTTTACCCTGTCAAATTCAACGAGATGAGGAGGCTCATTACATGGCGAGCCAAGAGAAGAAAAGCATTTGAAACAAGGATGTTTTCAGAAATCCCTTTACCATCTCGAGGTAAGAATTTCAATATTTGACGGTGTCCCAGAAATCAATTGTGGTGGACGAGAATTCATCTTATAAACCTTCTCTGGATATTTCCCCTGATGGGAAAATTTGAGGGAGGGAGAAAGAAGGATATATCTGACAACTGGAGCAGACCCGGATTCTCTCAACATTAAGAAGATCCCACAATATACTCAGATATATCATTCTGTTGTAAGATTTATGAGTAAAAACAAGCTGATAGTGGCATGGCAGGGTTACGACGAAAACAATCGCAGTAAAGTTTATTATACCATCGTAACTCTCAAGTGGTCACCAGTACTTAAAAAAAATCTTCACCCCTAGAAGGATAAAAATCATCCCCAGGACAATTTTAACCTGTCTCTCGTTTAGCTTTTTATGGACAAATGCATTTCCTGCGTATCCACCAAGAATGGCAGGGATGGCAGCATAGAGGAGGAGGGTATAATTTACGGCACCCATCTTCCAATAAACCATGAATCCAGCAAAGGATGAAAAAGGAACAGTAAAAGCCACAGTAAAAGCCACATCAATGGGATTGTATCCCATCAAAAACAACACTGGGGACATAAATCCACCTCCTCCAACACCTAAAAGACCTGAGATCAAACCACCTGCACTCCCCACAAGAATAGGAGCAAGGATCCCCATATGATCTTTATATCTTAATCTTCTCTTGGGTATAACAGCCATTACCCCGGCAAAGAGAAGAAAAATGCCAAAGAATAGTCCAACTATTCTTTCTGGAATGAATTTAGAAATATAGGCCCCCACAGGAGCAGCAAGGAAGGCAAACACTACCAGAGGAACCCCAAATTTAAAATTTATCAATCTGTTTTTAACATTGTAATAGGATGCTGAAGCCGTAGAAAGTACGTTAACAAATAATCCAGAAGATCTGGCAACGGGAAAAGGAACCCCGAAAAAAACAAGAACCGGGATCAGAGCCACAGCAGAACCAAGCCCACCAAGAACAAAAGTAAATGAAGTAATAAATGAAATTAGCCCGATCTCAGCAAGCACACCTGCATGCATTTTCAGCCTCCATTTTCCTGGTTAAAAACAAAATTCCTCACCATACTTTGGAATTTTCCAAATTTATCTTTATCAAGAGAATAATAATTTAC
>JALTID010000106.1:0-2441 GCA_027004335.1 bacterium | reverse complement strand
TTAACAAATCCTGCTTCCTACAAGATTTTTAAATGAGAAGAAGCTGCAGGAATACTTAATTTAAATTTACCTGTGATATCAGCAATATTTTTGGGGGACTTAGACACATACTTCAATATCTCAACCCTCACTAAATCCCTCAGAGCTATATTCCCATTTCAATTAACTTTCTGTCACTATGCATAAGGTAGATGATTATATGAAACAAAATTGTGTTAGCAAGTTAACTAATTTCCTAATTTCTTAAGTTGACTGTATCATAACAAACGAATAGAATGTTAGCTAAAAGAGTTTATACATGACGAAACTATCCATCGAAGAAATCTTAAAAATCAGCTGGGACAAGACAAAAAGCAATATTGGGGTCCTGATCGGTGTAACTATAATTTTCTATTTTCTATCAGTAGCTGGATCTTCAATTGGTGAAAGCATTGCAATAGTCAACCCGGCGGCTGGAGCTCTCATTTACATTGTATCTGCTCTTCTCACCATCATGGTCTATGCAGGCATGATAAAAATTTCCCTTAAAATCTGCGATAATCAACCTGCTTTACTATCAGATCTTTTTCCTGGTACAAAGGTTTTCTGGGACTACACTGTGGCGTTATCATACTACTCTTTGATTCTTTTTGCCGGAACAATCCTTCTGGTAATACCTGCAATTATATGGGGGGTTGCATACCAGCTTTTCCCTTATGTAGTGATGGATAATAGCAGTGGCGCATGGCAATCAATAAAAAAAAGCGGAAAAATAACCATGGGTGTAAGAAACCAGCTTCTGTGGCTTGATCTCCTATATATCTTCCTGAATTTCCTCGGACTTCTATTTTTCGGAATCGGGATCCTGATTACATATCCCATGAGTCTCATGGGTTTTGCATGTGTCTACAGGAAACTGAGAAAGCAAACAGAAGAAACTCCTCCTTCAGAACCAGCTGAACTAAAAAAAACTGAACCTATCAAACCAGAGTAGGGGCCCACAGTCGTGGGCCCCTACAGATAAAAATCATTATCCTATTTTTGATCCTCATCAGAGAACACTCTTTCCTCAGCAGCCTCTTCTTCACTGAGGGGAATATCCATCTCAATATTTCTTGCTTCGCTTTTCCTTGATAAGAGTTCCTTATAATATTCATGCTGAATAATGAGTTTCATAATATCATTTGTACCTGTCCAGATCATAGGTAGTCTTGCCTCCCTCACAGCTCTCTCAACAGGATAAACATTGGTGTATCCGATTCCACCCATTATCTCCATTGCAGAGTTTACAACTTCCCAGTATGTTTGAGTGGCAAGGACTTTCAATTCCGATACAAGTCTCCTGTGATATCCCGGAGTACCAACTCCATCATCTATGGTTTTTGCCACAGCATAGGCAAAGGCACTCACTGCATCAAGCTTTGTTAAGCTTTCTGCAATCCTGAAATTTACCGCCTCAAAATTTCTTATCTTGAATCCGAACGCTTTCCTCCTATCGGCATATTTAGCAGCAACATCAAGAATAGCTCTTGTACCAGCCACACCACCTGAGAGGATTCTCTCCGGGACCATCATTTTATAAAAGATCTTTGAACCTTCATTTAAATTCCCCAATAAATTCTTTTCCGGGACTTTTACATCTTTGAAGTAGATTCTCGCAGTTCCTGTACCCCTGACACCCATCAGGCCATAAACATGCTTGACTGTAACACCCATATCTCTCTCAACGATAAAAGCACTTAACCTATCATGAGGGCCACCAGAAGGGTTTGTAACAGCATAAATGAGAAAGAAATCAGCACCCTGCCCTCCTACAATGAACCTTTTCTGACCATTCAGAATGTAGTAATCACCTTTCTTCTCCGCTCTTGTAGTGGCACCAAAAAAATCTGAACCTCCTCTGGGTTCTGTAAGTGCTTCTCCTGCCCACATTTCCCCTTTTATCAGGGGCCTGAGATACTTCTCCTTCTGTTCATCTGTACCAAATAGATTTAAAGCCTCACCAACAATTGAAACCATGGAATAGAGGCAGGCCAGTCCCACATTCAATTCACCGATAATACCTGCTGCCATTACCTCATCAACCCAGCCAAGGCCTCTCCCTCCCCACTCCGGAGGAAATCTTATACCCAAAAGATTCCTTTTCCCCGCCTCCTCAACAAATTCTCTGGGGAACTCAACCTTATCCTCGTCCATATCAATGATTAGCTGTCTGGGGATGCTCTTCACAAGCTCTTCCAACTCCTGTTTAAGTTTTTTTCTCTCCTCTGTCATAAAAACTTCTAACATGACTTACCTCCTGTCAATATTTACAATTCTGTGGTGATAACTGGAATCAGTAATCCGTGCAACATGACCTCCGACTTCATCCATTGAATAAACCTCTTTTGCCCTGATTCCTGTATTCATATTTGAAACAAAAAGAATTCTTGCAGATTCTGGAAGATAGTTTACTGAAGAGT
>JALTID010000105.1:2411-3652 GCA_027004335.1 bacterium | reverse complement strand
CACCTCCAGCTGATAACATGGGGGAAATGACTCTTACTGAACATCTGCAGGACCTGAGGAAATGTTTAATAAACTGTTTTATTGCAATAACTATCGGATTTCTTGTAAGCTACCACTTCTCCGAGGATATCTTCTGGGTTCTGATGGACCCTCTTTTAAAAGTTATGCCACCTAAAAATGGGAAAATGGTATTCCTCACATTAACAGAACCCTTTGTTACTTACCTCAAAGCTTCGCTGGTTTCCGGATTATTCCTATCATCTCCTGTGTGGTTCTGGGAGATCTGGAAATTCATATCACCGGGCTTATATCCCAATGAAAAAAAATATGTTATCCCATTTGTTTTTTTTGCCACATTTTTCTTTGTGGGAGGAGCTTTTTTTGGATATTTTATCGTATTTCCATTCGCATTCAGATTCTTCATAAGCTTTGCAACTTCAGAAATTGTTCCCTCCATCTCCATGGCAAAATTTTTCTCCTTCGCAGTTCAGATGCTGATAGCATTCGGGATAATTTTTGAGTTACCTCTGATAACTCTCTTTCTGGCAAGAATAGGAATAATAACAAAAAAAACACTGGTCAGGTGGAGAAAATACGCGATCGTCGTAATCTTCACAGTGAGTGCAATTCTCACTCCCCCTGATGTTATGAGCCAGGTACTCATGGCTGTGCCTCTATGGATACTCTATGAGGTTAGTGTAATCATTGCAGCAGTGTTTGGCAAGAAAAGGGAAACAGAGTAATCATTCAATCTCAGGCATGTATTTCACGCTATCCCATTTACCACACTTAGGGCATCTCCATACCATTTCATCCACTCTATAGCCACAATTTGTGCAGACAAAGGGTTTTTTAGTATTAACTCCTCTTCTTGAAAGTTTTCTATAAAATTCAACTGCTTCATCAATATGTTCCTCTTCTAAAAAAATATCCCCTAATAACATCATAGCCTGAGGTTGTTCGGGAAATCGAGCAAGAAATTCCTTGAGTTTTATAACTGCTTCATCTTTTTTTCCTGTTTTTCTAAGGAACTTACAGTAGGCAAGATAGATCTGAGGAGAATAATCATTCTCCTCTAGCCTCTTTTTTAACATCTCACCATACTTCTCATAATCCCCGGCACTGGAAAAAATCTTCTCCATCTTATCCAGAATAAGAAATTGATACTCACTGGAAATACTCAATGAATTTTCAAGAAGTGAAAAAACTTTTTCTCTCTCTCCTTTCTTCAATAGTATCTC
>JALTID010000105.1:333-2401 GCA_027004335.1 bacterium | reverse complement strand
AGTAATTACTCCATCAACCATTGTAGGTGATCTCTCCATGGCACCTTCAACCATCTTTTCCGCTTCATCTAACTTGCCAGAATTTAAGAGTTCTTTCCCTTTTTCATTAATATAGTGGGCCAGCAATGTGTTACTTTCACGCAGTGTTTCAACATCCCCCTTTATCTCCATCAATTTCATCCTGGTTCTTATTGCTCCCTCCCAGTCGTGAAGCTCAACATATATTTTCTCTAACTCTTCCAGAGATCTTACATCATATGGCTTCTCTGCGCTTAGCTCCTGAAATATTCTTGCTGCCCTATCATAGAAACCAGTCTTACTATAGTCAATCCCGAGGAAAAAATAAGCTTCTTTCTTCAACTCAGGGGGGGTCTTCTCATCTTTTGCCACCTCGCTATGTATCTGAATTGCTCTTTCTAATTCCCCTTTTGCTCTGTAAAGATTCCCGAGACTGATATAAGGTTCCGCAAGTTCTTTATGTCTCTTGATTATTTTCAGCATCTCTTCAATTGCTCTATCAAGATCATCAGCAAGAGCATAATCTATACTTCTTACCAAGCTCTTGTTTATTCCTGTTCTTGCCTTATGCTCCTTTCTAATTAAGATAATTAAAAAAATCAAGAGCAAAAAAAGAAAAGAAAGAATAAGAGCAATCATCAAAGTTTTTCAAAAGCCTTCTTTAACTTAGGATAAAGCTCTTTTAAAAGCTGGGGCATCACCTTTGTATCTCCCACCACAGGCATAAAATTGGTATCACCATTCCATCGGGGGACAATATGAACATGCAGATGCTCAGCAATACCAGCCCCGGCAACTCTGCCAATATTCAACCCTACATTGAACCCGTGGGGTTTCATAACCTCTGCAAGTACCTCAATCGCCCTCTGGGTACCCTCAAAAAGCATTTTACCTTCTTCTGGCGTTAACTGGAGGAAATCTCCTACATGCTTTCTGGGTGCGACAAGAAGATGACCCGTGTTGTAGGGGAACTTGTTCATGAGAACCACATAATCCTTCCTCACCACCAGGATCAACCTTTCAAACATCTCCTCTTCAGAAATACTATTATCCACACAGAATATGCATTTCTTGGGTTCATTCACCTTATCTATATATTCCATTCTCCATGGTGCCCACAATCTATCCATTTTTCATCTCCACAGATAAAGAAGGTTATAACCCTGATTAAAGAAACTCTCCCTAAAACCCTCATGGCTTTCCCCAATAATTACTCTGGTTAAATTATCAAGCAAATCTGAAAGAAATGATCTTTTTCTCCTAACATATATCAGCTGGGGCTCCCCTTTCATATTTGTCTCTTTTTTTATAAAATCAACGGCATCATAGAAATCACCTATATTATCCACAAGATGATATTTTAAAGCTTCTTCTCCCGAAAAAACTCTCCCATCTGCGATTTTCCTGAGCATAGAGAACTTGAGTCCTTTCTCCTTTCTGGCTTCATACACATCTGTTACAAACTGTGCATAAACATTCATGATCAAACCATGAAGGTATTTTCTCTCCTGGGGTGCAAGATTTCTGTAAGGAGAACCTGTATCTTTAAATTTTCCGCTTTTGATAACCACGGGTTTTAATTTCATCCACGACATCAGGTTTTTCATATTCATATATTCCATTATAACCCCGATACTTCCTGTAAGAGTTCCGGGATTAGCAAAGATGTATGATGCTCCAGATGAAATGTAATATGCACCTGATGCGGCAACACTTCCCATTGAAACAACTACTAACTTTTTCTTCTTCGCCTTCAGGATCTCCCTGTAAATTTCCTGGGAAGGAGCCACAGCTCCACCGGGGGAGTTTACTCTTATGAGGATAGCCTTAATATATCTTTCCTTTGCAAATTTTCTTATTCTCTTCACATATGGATTTGAAGAAACTATTATCCCGGAAATCCTGATGACTCCGACTTTATTGCTTGACCCCCTAAAACTCCTTCCCCCACTGCCAGCAAAAAATGGAAGAGATATCAGGAAGATGATAAAAATAAATAAAACAATTCCAAGAAATTTCCTCTTTTCTACTTTAGCCATACCGCATATAT
>JALTID010000105.1:0-323 GCA_027004335.1 bacterium | reverse complement strand
TAATCCATGTAACTCTGCCACCTATATAGCTTTTCTTTGGTGGTGAAACAATACTCAGTAACATCAATGAGGTGGTAATTATTGTCCCTATCATCAAATAGTAACTCCCCTTTTCCACATCGCTGAATATTGACCCTCTTCTCAAAAATAGATCAGCGAATGAGAGATTAACAAGATTAAAAAGATTGCTGCCAAGAATATTTCCATGTGCCATCTCAGGAGCGGATAGGCCAACTGAGGAAAGTGAAACAACCAATTCAGGAAGAGAAGTAACAACAGCAAGAAAAACTGCTCCAGCAAATGAGAAGGAGAATGAGTAATTA
>JALTID010000104.1 GCA_027004335.1 bacterium | reverse complement strand
GGGTTGATGGCCCCGCCGTGGGAGACCTTCAGGCAATGTTTATGGTAATGTGGCACAGGGTGCGCGGGCCTCTACCGCAGAAAGAATTTGAATATTTCCCCCAGTTAGGACCTGCTGGTAACAAAGATGCTGTAGTTATCGGAACTGATTTCTGGAAAGAGCGAAAGCAGCTTCGTGAAGTTTTTCTAATACTTATAAGAAAAGCTGAGAAAGAGATATGTATAGAAAGTGCATATTTCCTCCCGGATATAGAGATCAGAAGAGAACTCAGAAAAGCCTCCCTCAAAGGGATCAAAGTAAAAATTATTATCCCACGAAATACAGATATTAAAACAGTTTATTTCGCAAGAAGAACCATGTATAGTAAATTCCTCAAAGCCGGAATAGAGATCTATGAATATACCCCGAGAATACTCCATACAAAAATGGCGGTTTTTGATAGAACCACTGTTGTAATAGGCTCAGCAAATTTTGATTACAGGAGCTTTCTACACAATATTGAGGGAAATATTTTCGTGGAAGGGGGAGAAATCGGGGAAGAAGCATATAAAATTTTTGAAAAGGATCTCTCTGATTCTGAAAAAGTGGATTACGAAGAATTTATCAAAAGGCCTCTGATCGTAAAAATCATGGAATGGTTTTTATTTATTTTCCGATACCTTCTTTAAATCTTTTATCACTATGTATTGGCCATCTTCAGAGAGATCCATATCGACAAGGATCTCCGGTACCTTTTCTTTTAAAATTTTAAAAATTTCTATTACAATCCTCCTTATTTCCCACTGGGCAGCCTTATCACCTCTCAGATAAAAGATGTGTCTCCACTCTCTGAGATTTGCTGTGATTACGATCTCACTTTCTACAGCATTGGGTAACACAAATCTTGCGTCTTCTTTTTTGATCCCCATAGATTTCAAAGTAGCATAGGTTTTTCTGACATCATCTATAAATCTTTCAAAAATTTTCTTTGCCTCTGGATTTTCCTCAATACCGGGGGGAGTAACATACTTAAAATCACTTTCATCAACATATCTCTGAGATTGCTGTGTATATGAAGCCATCCTGTGTCTCACAAGCTGATGAGTAAAGGATCTGGAGCCTCCTTTTATAAGAAAAGTTGCACAGGCATGTTCCAGAACAGATAAATGTCCATTTTTTATAAGCATCTCTATGAATTTTTCTGCAGAGTTTTTCCATTTTTTGAGGATCCTTATTTTTCCTACTTCAGGCACAAGTGCTTCTTCTCCTTGATAGAGATCCTCAGAAAGAGCATATTTTTCTGCATAGAGCTGTTGTTTTTTCCCATTTTCAAGCTCCACATAGTAGATGGGCTTAAGGGTCATCCTATCAAATGACAGATAGGAAGTCCTTCCCGCCCGTTCAATTACCTGCGGAGCATCAGGAGTTATTGCAAGAAGTTCAACCTCCAACATCAACTCCTTTTTCTGATATGGTAAATAAACTCAACCTCTGCTACAATATCGCCATTTTCACCTCTAACATGAACTGTGAAAGGAATATCTGCTTTACCTTCAGTTAATACAGTGTTAAATCTCTCAGCTATCCAATCAGGATCAACCTCTTCTTCCACATAGATCATATCCTTTGCAGGTTTTTTATATTTTATATGACCACTCTTCGCAACTCCCCAGATATCTGCCGAAGTCGCTGCAGAAGTTATAACAAGCCCCCCACCGGTTTCTGCAATAGTATAGAGTGCACCTGCATGAACAGTACCCAGATGGTTTGTTATGCTCTCATCAAAGGGAAGTTCCACCCTTGCCCTACCCTTTTCAACGTAGACGATTCTTATCCCAATTTTTTGTAAAAATGGCATCATATTAAACATGGCCTTTGCAAGCTCGGGAAAATTCATCTCCATTATCTTACCTCCACCTTTAAATTTGACAGGTCCTATAATATTATCATAAAAATTTTTTGATTAAAATCACTGCTGGGGATACACAATAAAACCATTACTTGAAAATATTCCTACCCCAGGGAGAGTGGCATTTATAGTAATAGGCCAGTACCTTCCAAATATATAGGGGGAAGGTTGAGTTATCTTAACCTGTTGATCCAACTCACCAGTAACAAAGTATTCACTCTGGGTAGGAGTAATCGCATTCTGTAACCCAACATATGCAGAGAGATTAACCCTCGCCTCAAAACCCGTTACTACATCACCGTTTGAATCAAGAGCCTTCATATGAACAATAAAGGGTACATTTTGAGTTTGATCCGATATGGGATCAAAATATATCTGAGCAACAGTGCTTAGACCCACATTGAAGTGATTACTGTAGCCTTCATAAGTGACCCCGCTGGAATAATAGTAAATATGGATCTGATCAGAATTGGCAAGTTGATCTATCCTGACCTTCTGATTCTGTAAGACACCGTTTAGAAAATAATCGCTGACAGATGGAGAGAGTGTACCCGTATTATCTTCCATATTTACTTTATCATTAAAATTCTCAAAAACATTTCCTTTAAGATCTACCGCCTTAACCGTTATATAAAAATTTATATATTGGTGCTGATCCGAGATTGAATCCACAATAAAATGATCAAGCTTTCTTTCTTCTACAGAAAAGTTATTGGAATATGTAACTTTTGTTCCATAACTAGTATCATATGTTACAATAAGATGATCATCACCATTGGGTCTTATTGATTGTATAACGACCTCTGTAACAGCATATCCGCTGTTGAAAGTTATTTCTTTAGGTGTGGAAGAATTAACAACTTTAAGTGTTCCTGTCACATCATCCACTGAAACTGTGCCATCATAGTCATCTTTTAAATTTCCATAAATATCGTAGGCGGTCATCGTCACAGAAAAGGGATAATTCACAAGCTGCCTTTCTTCTATATGTCCGATAATAATCTTTCCCAGAGGCGGCCCATGAACTGCAAAGATGTTGCTTTCGGTAACATCCTCCTGATAGTTGGATAGGATAACCTGGTCCACCTGAGATGTCTTGTTAATTGTTACTTCCTGATCCTTGGAAGCACCATTGAAATTATCGGTGACAGAAGGGGTAATTGTACCTGTAAGATCTTTTATTTCAAGAGCCCCATGGAAGTTTTTGTAAAGATAGCCAGAAGAATCAGTAACCTTAATATTAAAAGTAAAAGAAACACCCTTAACCTGATCATCAATGTGACTGATTGTGAAGTAAATTGTATCATGTCTGATATTAAACCAGTCAGTAGCGGTACTCACAGTCCCATCCTGGATGCTCAGCCTGTCTGTGTTTGGACACGATTTAAGAGGCCTGACCACCGCATCCATTTTACCTTTTTTAAAACCACCGAGAAGCTTAACAATACAGGAATTATCATCGGAGAGAGTCACAGTACCAGCAGCGGAGGAAGTTGTTACATCCTTTGTGTAATCTCCCTTTACATTCCCGTATTCATCATAAGCAGTGCAGTAAAAATGAAAGGGGTAGCCGGCCACCTGATCCTGAGGAGTTTCACAGGCAAAATGATTCAGAGCACCAAATTTAACTTCAAAGGCGTTGCTGGCACCATTATGTCCATTATCATCACCAACAAAAATTATGTCAGAAGAAGTTGCCTCAGTTACTTTGACCTGCTGGTAGAGGATCCCGCCTGAGAAATTTGCAGTCGGAGCTGGGGGGGTTATAGTTCCGGTCAGATCAACAATATGAATAGAGTGATAACCTTCATAATCTCTTTTAAGGTTACCGCCAATATCAATAGCCTCTATGGTTATGTAAAAAGGATAATTTACATATTTCGGGGATCCTATATTTACAATCTGAAAATGATCCAGTGCACCCGCTCCCACAGAAAAAGCCTCGCTCACACCCTTTGCGCCAGCTCCTGATATATAGATTCTGTCTTCATCGGTAGTTTTCATCACTACAAAAGAATCTTTTAATATTCCATTTTCAAATTTTTTCGTAACCTGAGGAGAAATGGTACCTGTAGAATCAGATATTGATACTGAATAGTTAAAACTATCTACCACATTACCCGCAGGGTTCCGTGCAATTACCTCGTAGGTAACTGGAACTCCCACTTTTATATTTGATGGATCTGAGAGAATATGCACCTCAAAATGATCAACAGCAAGAGGAGATATAACATCAAAAGGGTTACTCTCTCCTATGGTATGAGCATCACCTCCATCTATAGTGATCGTGTCACCATCCATAACATCAGTAACAAGAACATCCACAGAAAGTCTTCCTTTTTTAAATTGCCCCGACGCTGGAGTGAGAGTTCCAGTTTTATCCGAAAGCTGGACATCCAAGTCAAGGGGTACTACATTCCCCTCTTTATCCTCAGCAATGGCGGAGAGATTAAACTCACTTCCTGCAATTTGAGGGGAAACTACCCTGTTAATCTCTATGTGATCAACATTACCCGGCAAGACAGGGAAACCGGGACTGGAACCGTTTCCCAGCCCTGACCTAAGAGAGGGATTAATAAGAATAACATCATTATTGGAAGTTGAATCAACTTCAGCGGTCACCTCAATATATTTTTCCATGATAGGATTAAAAATACTTCCATAAGGGGTTTCAGGAAAATTAGAGGATAGGTGTTCAGTATCCACACTCAGTAGCTTCAAACTGCCGGTAGAATCTGATAACCATACATTTCCATCAAAAGGATTTGCCTGATCATAGACCCCAGTCTGGTAACACGCAGTATTGTTGGGATTATTTGGATCAGTAGCATAATATCTTGCCACTACATAAAAGGTAAAAGGTTTTCCTGCTATGATCTTGGGTGGCGTGGAATTAAAATCACAACTTCCATCAACCGGGATATCCGTCGTATCAAAAACCACAAAGAACCTGAATCCTGTGACCACATAGTTATTGCTGGGTATAACACCCGGTCCAACGACACTCTGGAAGACTTTAAATTCATTACTGGTACCTTCATAGGTTCCATCTGTAATAATTATTCTTGCAGAGTCATGCTGCGAGGGGAAAGAGAAAGTTATCCCCGGAATAGATTGCCCATAAAGGACATCATTACCATTAAAATATGGATTACTTGCAGGATCATTTACTATCAAGGGACACCCATAGAATCCATTTCCGTCATCACACTCAGCCACTATAGTAACTTTACCACTGTACACATAAACTCTGTTGCCCCAATCGTCAGAGGCAATAAAATTCAATGAAGCTGGAAATGTGGATCTCTGAGATGGAATTTCATCGATCTGGAAATGATCCATATCCCCAGGTACCACAGAAATCTGGATCTCATCCTCCAGTGACGCCATCTCAGCTTTCACAGTATAGGGACTCTCTGAAACATTCCTCAATTCAGTTACAAAACAGGTATAGGTTCCGTCACCATTATCAATAACACTACTTACCATTCCATAATTTGACTCAGAATCATCTAACTTTTTACCACCTTTATCAAATAACTCAACCTTAACAGGTTTTCCAGCTATTCCATAACCCTGGTTATTTTCCAGGGTAATTGTCAACTCAACCCCTGGATCATCTGCTGAAATAAGGGTACTATCTGCATCAATGGTGATCTTAGAAGCTGGCTGAGGATTAACATTAAAAGGGTTACTCCTCCCGAGAATTCCCCCATAGCTCGCCGTTATCACCTCACCTGCTGCTTGTTCATGAATCATAACATTATCGTATCTCTCACCGTTACTGAATCTCCCACTAACCTCCGGAGTAATAGTTCCCACATCTACACTGAGATTTACCTTATCATCAAAAGATACCACTGTGTTTCCATATTTATCACAGGCTTTAATATGAATGGGAAAAGGATAATCCACGATCTGGGGAGAATCAATTTTATCTATACAAAAACGGGAGATAGTTCCAACAAGAATTTTCATTTCTTTGCTGGCTTCAATACCTCCAGCTTTCACACTCACAGTAACAGGCGACTTTTTAACATCATTCAACCCGGTAATTTTAAAATGATATTTACCCTCTTCCTTCCATAAAGCAGAAACTTCACCGTAGGAAACAGAAACTGTGACGCCTTCAAGATAAACAGGATTAGAATTCTTATCTTTAATCAGAAATTCTCCCTCCACCTCTCCTACATCAGAATTAATGAGAGTGGAATCTAAATTAAGGTTAATTTTATCCGGCTTCCCCGGATCTACATAAATCCTGGTATAAGTTTTTCTATTTACACACTCAATTTCCACATCCACAGGTGACATAGAAATATCATTCAAGCTTGAAATAGTTATAGTAAATTTACCAGGGGCGATTTTTTTTATTCCAGAAAAAGCACCATAGGTAAGAAAGACCGAAAAATCCCTGGTAGAAACTTTATCAGCATCTTTCCCTGATACCTCTACATCTATATCTAAAGTGGCTGAATCGGCAGAAACCTCAAACTTGGGAGCAACATTTACACTATCTATGACAAGTTCACTCACATATCTTTCCCTGCTACAGGCAGCAAATAGAAACAAAAATAATGATACAAAAATTAGTACACCCTTTCTTATCTCCACGGAAGCTTTACCTCCGAAATAACAAGGGTTTTATCTGTAAGATCATAAAAAGCGATAAATAATTTCTCCCCGTAAACCTTAATCGCAGGAGTAAAACCTGTAGCACCTCCCGTAACAACCTTCTCATTTTTCCATGAATATCCATCGTATAGGGAAATTTCAAGATCATTCCACGCTGTATTCTGATAAAGTACTCCTACCTGCTCCGAAGAAACAAAAATCAGAGGAGTAGCCAGAAAACCATTAATACTGACAAAGGAGTTTTTCCACTGATGAGAGCCTTTTTCTACCCAGTAAAAACCTTTCTTGTTAAGACTCCTTACCGCAAGACGTGGGTAAATTCCTGCCAGATCTGCCCCTTCATAGGAAATCTCAAAAGAAAAACGATCCCCCTTTACCCCGGTATCCTCTGTTACCCACTCTTTACCAGGATCTTTATATGCAACGATAACATCTGAGGTACTACCATCCATAAAAGCAATATAAACTCTGCCAAAACTGGTTACCCTTATCTCGGGATATAAACCATTTTCTCCACCTTCCGTGATTTTTTCCCTCTTAAAAGTATCCTTACCAGAAAAATAATAGAGGGCTCCGGTCAAAGGATCATATGCAACAATATATCTTTCATCACCCAAACACTGGATATCCGTCTGGGCACCCTCGGTGCCAAATTTCATGAGATCTATCTGCATCTTGGAGAAACCCCCTTTTATTTCTGTTACAAGATATAACTTGTTATCCTCCCCCTGCACAACCAGGATATTCTCGTTACCGCAGCTTCCGCTACTCCAGCCATTCTTTACTTCCCCTACACTTTCTGTTACAGAAAAATAGTGCCACCCTGAATCAAAAAATTCTGCCTCTTTCAGTCCATTGTCCTCATAAAAAATAGAGATATTATCTTTAGTTATATTCAGGGAAATATTATCAGGGATGGTGTTAATATCTTTTATAGTATACCTAACTGGTAGAGCACTCTCTACTTCTGGCTCCTTTTCTCTTCCACATGCTACAAAAGAAAACATCAAAAAACATAGAAGGACAAACTTTGACATTTCCATCAATTTGAAGTATAGATGATTTTTTTAAAATTCACAAGGGGGACGCCTTTCCTCAAAAATAACCTTACCGAACTGGTTACTGTTTCCTCAGAATAAAGAAAGAATAATTGCAGGGAGCTCCAGAAATATAAATAATATTTCTAAACCGGCAATTGTCAAATTTTTTGTGTAAGAATTTAGTTTCATGCTAACTTCTCCTTGTGTAAATTTTCTGATGCGTTGGTTGATTTTATCCGGCTTCTTATCTCCCTGGGGAATTGGGTAAATGTGATGTATCTATCTGCATCTTCTCTTAACTTCTTTGCGAAATGAGGATGTTCTTTAGAAATATTATTTAACTGGCGGTAAATAAAATTGCTTTCTTTACTCATTATCTCCTTTTTGATATCAAGCACCTTAGCATCCATGGATATAAAAAGCCAAAATGAGAAGCCCATAGGGTAAAATCTGTTCTTAAATAAGAATTTTATCTTGACATCCATATCAATTTCACATATTATTAAGTAAGTAATGACTTACTAATAATTTAAAAAGGAGGAGATTATGGCACTTGACTTCAGTTTAACCTCCGAACAGGAACAGGTGATGGAAGCAGTGAGAAAATTTGCAGAAAAAGAAATTTCACCTGGGTCAATAGAGAGAGACATTAACGGAGAGTTCCATTGGGAAGGATGGAAAAAAGCAGCAGAATTTGGCCTGATGGGGATGCCAATTCCAGAAGAGTATGGGGGGCAGGGCTACGATGTAATCACCACCATGGCAGCAATGGTTGGATTGGGTAAAGGATCAAAAGATCAGGGCTTTAACCTCTCTCTGGGGGCCCATTTAGTAATCTGTGCAATTCCCATATGGCAGTGGGGTACCGAGGAGCAGAAGAAAAAATATTTACCCAAACTTGCAAGCGGAGAATGGATAGGTGCCTTCGGCTTAACTGAACCAAACGCCGGGTCAGATGCCTTTGGTTTAAGAACAAAAGCTGAACTTACTCCGGACGGGAAGTATTACATACTTAACGGCACAAAAATGTTTATCACCAATGGCCCCATAGCTAATATTGTTCTTGTAGCTGCAAGGGTTGGAGAGGGAAGAGGAGCCCGAGGACTAACAGTTTTTATAGTAGAAACGGGTTACCCAAACTATGTTGAAGGATTTTCCGTGGCACAAAAGTTAGATAAGGTGGGAATGAGATCATCACCCACGGGAGAATTAGTTTTTGAAGATTTAAAAATTCCCGCCGGGAATGTCCTGGGAGGAGTAGGAAATGGTGCAATGATCCTTATAGACTCTCTTACATGGGAGAGAAGTCTTCTCATAGCACCAGCTATTGGTAGCATGGAACTTGGTCTTGAAAGAGCTATAAAATACTCCCTGGAAAGGGAACAATTTGGAAAGCCCATTGCGAAATTTCAGGCTATACAGCATAAGATCGCGATGATGAAGGTATACTTAGAAGCAGCAAGATGGCTGGTATATAAAAGTGCATGGTTACGAGAGCAGGGAATTCAATCAGTTTTAGATGCCTCCATTGCAAAATTGTTTCTATCCGAAGTAGGAATAAAAATGGCCTTTGATGAAGTGCAGATACATGGTGGATATGGCCTGATAAGAGAATATGAGGTTGAAAGAGGATTGAGAGATGCTCTCTTAGCTTCTATTGGTGGGGGGACTTCAGAGATACAGAAGACTATCATTGCTAGAACAATATTAGGTGTTTAGTCCCTTAACCAGGGGTGGGAGGGGATTTAATTTTTGGTTGAAACCTTAAAAACTTTCCACGAGGTAGTTAAGAGGATTAACAGGAACACCATTTACTCTCACTTCATAATGCAGGTGAGGACCTGTACTTCTACCCGTAGAGCCAATGAGCCCAATTTTTTCACCTCTCATAACATGCTGGCCCTGTTTCACAAGAATTTTCTCCAGGTGACCATAAATCGTGGTTATACCATATCCATGACCTAAGATTATCACATTTCCATAGCCTCTCGCCCATCCTGTGTAAAGGACATACCCTTCTGCAGGTGCAACCACAGGAGTACCAGGTGCATTGGCAATATCAAGGCCTTCATGAAACTCAAGCGTATGGGTAAACGGAGAAATCCTATATCCGAAACCTGAAGTTACCCATCCCTTTACCGGCCAAAGAGAGGGAATAGAAGTTAAATAACTTAATTTTTCCCTAAAATGATCAAGAACATTTTCCAGTTCAACTTTTATATCCTCATAATGAAGCAGTGGATCTGAAAAGATGTTATCTATCTGGATAGCAAGTTCACTTCTTACCACAGAAGGTGATTGACCATCTCCATCTCCTCTGGCAAGCCTGTCCTTAGAAACAATATTCCAGTGAATCAACTTTTTTATCTTAATGGTGTAATTTTTTATCCTTAAAAATTCTGCCTGAAGAAGAGATGTTGTCTTTTCATATTTTGAAAGATCAAGCTTCAACCGGATATTTTCCCGAAGGAGAATTTTATTTTCATGATACTCTTTAACAGCGGATATCCCTATTATAATCCCGGCAGATGCAGATATAGCAAAGAGAAAAAGAAACAACTTTACTACGAAAAGAGTCTTTCTTTTAAAAACAACTCTCTTTTTCTTCCCCGTCAGGTGGTCAAAAATAATAATTTCTGTTTTGTCTCTCAAATTCCCACCTCTGTCAGCACTTTAAAATAAAGCATAAAATATAGGCGTTGTCAAGTAATTATCTATAAGAATCATTTTCCCCCCATTTTATCAGGGGAAAATCCCCTCTCTTCTTTTCTATGACGCGGTGAGTCCCAAAGTTTAGCAAACAGCTTTCTTTCCTCTTCAAAAGAAGCTTCAATGTCTCTTCTGCTGTAATTGTGAATTATTTCCTTGTAAAAAGAAACTGCTTTTTTGCAACCTTCTTTCAACTCAGTAATAATCTCCACCGCTTTTTTTTCCGCACCACCCTCCTCAACAACAAAATCCGCAAGACCAAGATGATGAGCTTCTTCAGCATAAATTTTTCTCCCTGAGCTTAAAACATAAAGCGCTCTGGAAGAACCAATTAGATCAACAAGTCTTGTGGCTCCTCCCCAACCAGTTATTAGTCCCAATTTTGTCTGCTTAAACTGAAAAAAAGCAGTTCTGGAAACAACTCTTAAGTCAGCAACAAGCGAAAGTTCAGCACCCCCACCTATAGCGTAACCTTCAAGAGCTGCAATAATCAAAACC
>JALTID010000103.1:3727-10783 GCA_027004335.1 bacterium | reverse complement strand
TTCTGGTGGTATAAATTAGACTCTGAGCATTGTTTCTTAAGTCTATTAAAGCCTTCCTCTTCTTATCCTCTTCTTTATACTTTTCCGCTTCTTCAATTATCCTCTGAATTTCTTCTTCATTCAGACCGCTCCCAGCTGCAACCTTTATAGTTTGGAATTTTCCTGTACCAAGATCCTTTGCCGTAACATGTAAAATCCCGTTGGCATCAATGGTAAAAGCAACTTCTATTTGAGGGACCCCTCGGGGGGCAGGGGGTATCCCAACAAGCTGGAATCTTGCGAGGGAGATATTATCTTTTGCCAATTCTCTTTCACCCTGAAGAACATGAACATTAACTATATCCTGATTATCCTCCGCAGTTGTAAATATCCTGCTTCTGGAGACAGGGATAGGCGTATTTCTCTCAATAATTTTTGTAAAAACTCCTCCCGCTGTTTCAACACCAAGGGAAATTGGAGTCACATCTAAGAGAACCACATTCTCAACTTCCCCCTGTAGAACTCCTCCCTGGATAGCTGCTCCGATGGCAACAACCTCGTCAGGATTTACCCCTTTAGAAGGATCCTTACCAAATATTTCTTTTACTTTTTCCTGCACCTTAGGCATTCTGGTTTGACCACCTACGAGGATCACCTCATCAATATCATCCGGGGTTAAGCTCGCATCAGCGAGGGCAGCCCTGCAGGGAGGATCAAGCTTTTCTATGAGATCAAAAACAAGCTCCTCCAATTTCGCTCTCGTAAGAGTATAAACGAGGTGCATCGGACCATTCTCTGTGGAAGTAATAAAGGGAAGATTCACCTCCGTTTCTTTTAGCGTAGAAAGTTCCATTTTAGCTTTCTCCGCCGCTTCTTTCAATCTTTGAAGAGCCATTCTATCTCTTCTTATATCTATAGCATGTTCTTTATAAAATTCCTCAGCCAAGAAATCAACTATTCTCAAATCAAAATCTTCACCTCCAAGATGAGTGTCACCGTTCGTGGCTACAACTTCAAAGACCCCTTCACTTAACTCAAGGATTGAAATATCAAAAGTACCACCACCTAAATCAAATACGGCTATTTTTAAGTTATCTTTTTTGTTTAATCCATAAGCAAGAGCAGCAGCAGTTGGTTCATTTATGATTCTCAGAACATTCAGTCCTGCAATCCTACCAGCATCTTTTGTAGCCTGTCTCTGGCTGTCGTTAAAATAGGCAGGTACAGTGATAACCGCATCAGAAATTTCCTCACCAAGATAATCTTCAGCGGTCTCTTTCAATTTCATAAGAACATATGCAGAAATCTCAGAGGGACTGTAAACCTTACCTCTGATCTCAATTCTTGCATCACTATTGGAGGCTTCAACAATTTTATATGGTAATATCTTTATATCTCTCTGAACTTCTGTAGAATTGAATTTCCTCCCTATAAGTCTTTTTATTGCAAAAACAGTGTTCTCAGGATTTATGATCGCCTGTCGTTTCGCAATTTGACCTACAAGAATGGTACCATCCTCAGAAAATGCCACTACCGATGGAGTAATTCTACTACCCTCAGAGTTAGGGATAACGACTGGTTCACCATTCTCCAGTGCTGCTACTACAGAATTTGTTGTACCAAGATCAATACCAACAGTTTTACTCATACCCTATCTCTCCTTTTACAAATTTATTCTTGTTCTTTCTCTTCATCTCCCTGCGGAGCTGATGAAACACCGACCCTTGATGGTCTTAAAAGTCTGTCTTTTATCTTGTAGCCTTTCTGAAACTCTTTTACCACTATTCCAGGCTCCACCTCGCCAGTTTCAACGAGGGTTATAGCTTCATGGTAATTAGGATCAAATGGTTTCCCCTCCGCCTCTAAAGGTTCAACACCATACCTCTTCAATATATTCCAGAAACTATTTAATGTTAACTCTACTCCCTTAAGGAGGGCATCAACATCCCTATTTTCTTCTGCAACCTCAATGGCTCTCTCAAGATTATCAACCACAATGAGAATATCCTTTATTAAGTTCGCATGACCATAGTTGAACATCTCCTCCTTCTCTTTCTCCACTCTCTTCCTGTAATTATCAAAATCAGCGGCAAGTCTCAGAAGTCTATCACTTAAATCCTCTTTTTCTGCTTCAAGCTCTTTAATCCTTCCTTCAAGCTCTGAAATTTTCTCGCTTTGTTCTTCACTTTTCTCTTTTTTTCCTTCTTTCTTTTCCGCTCTTTTTACACTCTTCACCGCTTCCTCAATAAGTTCAGGAGGGATCCCCATATCTCCTTTTTCAAGAGGAAGATTTTCCTCTTCATTTTCTTCCTTCTCTATTTGAACTTTTACTTCAGTTGGGTTTTGCATATCTTTTTCTTCCTCTTTCTTTTTCCCGCTCATCTGGAACTACCTCCTCTTCAATTTCTATGATTAAGCCTGTTCACAATCATACGCAATGCCATTATAACCTCTGGATAATTCATTCTTAATGGCCCAACAATGCCAATCACTCCTCTCATAATTCCACGGAAACCTCCAGCTATTACAGCTACATCCAGGTCTGTTGCTCCGATTTCTTCTCCCATAAGTACAGTACCATTAAGATTCTCTTTAGCCTTCTCCATTACACTTAAAATGAACTCCTTTTCCCTCAATACCTTCAGTAATCTCCTAACCTTCTCAGAATCTGAAAACTCTGGATATTCCATAATACTTAACTCTCCATTTATAAGTATCTCTGCAGGATCAATTCCTTTTCTCTGGTACTCATCAGAAATCTCAGTATAAATCTCAAGGGCTGTTTTATACAGCTCGTTTCTCACTTCTTTTATTCTTTTTTTCAACTGAAATTCAATCTCTCTCATCGTCATATCTGAAAAAGTTTCTGTGAGATAGTTTCCGATCCTTATAAGCGAATTTTTATCAAGCTCATGAATATTCTTAACCAATAAGGTCTTAACAATACCACCCTGATAAACAATAACTACAAGAATCAAGTGTGGGGGCTGAGGGACAAGGGTAAAGCTTTTCAGGATCAGATCATCTACGAGATTTGTTACAGCAATAGAAGGATAGTGTGTCACCCGGGAAAGAATTTTTGTAGTAACAGGAATAATTGAAGACTCTCCCATATCTATTGAGTCAAATTCCCCTTTGAATTGCTTGGAAAGATTCAACATACTCTGAGGAGAATGAAGAAGCTCCTCAACATAAACCCTAAAACCTGAAGATGTGGGAATTCTCCCTGCTGAAATATGTGGCTGGAAAATATATCCTTCCTCTTCAAGATCCATCATTATGTTTCTTATTGTAGCGGGGCTGAGTCCAAATTCGTACTTCCTGGCAATGCATCTTGAAGAAACAGGGGCACCCTTCTCAAGATACTCCTTAACTATGGATTTCAAAACCATAAATTTTCTCTTTTCAAAATCTATCTTCCTTTTTTTTCTTACCATACTATTTTCCCATTTTCCCATAATAATAATTTAACAGTGAAAGTAAAAATTGTCAATCACCTTTTTGTTATAACATTCTTTTGCTGTATAATTTTCATGATGCTTGAGTTAATAAATCTCAGGAAAAAATTTGGAACTTTTGAGGCTCTAAAAGGAATTAATCTTCATGTTAAAAAAGGTGAAATCTACGGGTTTCTCGGTCCAAATGGCGCAGGCAAGACTACCACGATAAAAATTATAACGGGGATTCTCCTCCCCACATCGGGAGACGCAGTAATTGGAGGATACAGCATCCTGAAGGACTCTCAAAAGGCCAAGCAATTGATGGGAATAATTCCTGACAGGCCATTCATATACGAAAGACTCACAGGAAGGGAATTTCTCTACTTTGTTGCATCACTCTATGGGTTTTCCTCCTCCGAAATTAAAAACGACATTGATAGTTTTCTTGAAATATTTGATCTTCAGGAATGGCAGAATGAACTCATTGAAAATTATTCCCATGGAATGAAACAGAGATTGGTAATGATCGCAGCATTTATCCACAATCCGCAATTAATCGTTGTAGATGAACCCATGGTGGGACTTGATCCCAAAGGTGCCAGATTAATTAAAAAGACCTTCTGGAAACTTGCCAGAGAGAGAGGGATCACAATTTTTATGTCTACCCATTCTCTGGAAGTGGCAGAGGAGATGTGTGATAGGATTGGAATAATAGATCGCGGAACACTCATTGCCGAGGGGACAACGGAAGAATTAAGAGAAATGGCCGGAAGTGGTAAAGAAGAAAAACTTGAGGATATTTTCTTAAAATTAACAGGTGAAACCTCCCTCGTTGAAAAATGGATAGAAAGAATCTAAATTTTTTATCCCTATTTCACCCTCTCCTCCTTAATTTTCTTCCCCCACGGAAGAAGGGGATATTAGTACGAAAGATCTCTGGAGCAATTCTCCTTGGGATCACTATTTTTGTTGTAACTCTGATAATTTCATGGAAAATGCTAATATATTTCAATTCAATTCAGTTGATTGGACCATTTCTTGTCAGCAAGATACTTTCTCTTATTTTAATAACTTTTTTCACTCTTCTAATTTTCAGTAACTTAATTACCTCTCTGGGAACATTTTTTCTCTCGTCGGATCTACAACTGCTCCAAGTAACCCCCGTGGACTACGATTTGCTATTCAAGACGAGATTTACACTTAACACAATCATAAGTTCGTGGATGGTTTATATTTTCGGATTACCCGTTTTCATTGCCTATGGAATAGTCTTTAAAGCAGAGATAGCTTACTATGTTACACTTTTCATTATTCTATTTCCTTTCCTCATTATCCCTGCATCCATGGGAAAACTTATAACTGAGCTTCTGATAAACGCTTTCCCCGTTAGAACTCTCAGGGATCTCTTTGTAATTATAACTATACTCTTTGCTGGGGGAGTGGTTCTACTCTTCAGGGTCATGAGACCGGAGAGACTGGTCAATCCTGAATTCCTGGGTTCCATAGGGAACTACATTTCTACCCTGAGCCAGGGTAACGCATCCTACCTTCCCTCCACCATGATGCACAAGATCATAATGAACCTCTTAGAAAAGCACCCCATTCCATGGATAGATATTCTCTTTTTTCTCTACACAGGGTATTTTTTCTATCTACTTGCAAGATACAGTTTCTACCTCTTTTTCAGAAATGGGCTTTCCAGGGCTATTGAGGGTAAAGGAGCAAGATTGAAAAAGAGAGAAAATTCAATAATAGGAAAACTCTCATCATTCCTGCCCTCTTTCTATAAAGAGATGTTTTTGAAAGACTGGAGGTTATTCTTCAGAGACGCATCTCAGTGGTCTCAGTTGTTTTTACTTCTTTTCCTCATAATAATCTATCTCTATAATTTTTCAGTCTTGCCTCTTGATAAGACCCCCATAAATTCTCTCTATCTGAAGAATATGATAGGTTACGCAAATCTTGTACTGGCAGGACTTGTAATCTCCGCTCTTGGGGCAAGATTTATTTTCCCCTCAGTGAGTCTTGAAAGTAGGTCTCTGTGGCTGATAAAAGGTTCACCTGTTCAAGAAAAAAGATTCATAATATCCAAAATGACCTTTAATTTACTTCCCATTGCAGTGGTGGGTTTCATAATAACTTTCTTCTCATGCAGATTTCTAAATACAACCCCACTGATCACCACCGTTTCAACAGTAACAATTCTCTTTCTCACTGTTTCGGTATCAACCATGGGCATCTACTACGGGACAAAATACCCCGTACTGAGATTCGAAAATGTGGCACAGATCGCTACAAGTTACGGGGGGATAGTATACATGCTCATTACTTCACTGTTTGTTATCGGTGTTACGACACTTGTTTCCTTACCCACCTATTTTCTCTTTAAACATATATACCTGAGACAACGTCTAACTTTTGGAGAATACCTAATTATTTTTTCTCTCTACGGATCAGCCTTGACAATAATTCTTCTCAGTTATATTATTCCATTAAAAAAGGCTGTTAAGCTATTTTCTGAGATGGAAATTTAGGAGGTAACAGATGGCGGAGGTGAAAAAGCTGACTATAAAGGATCTACTTTTGAAATTATCTGGGAGAAAGGTAGAGTTAACTACCACCGATGGAAGGTTCAACAAAGAAACCGGATTTATCAAAGATGTATTTGAAGATTTTTTTACTTTTGTCACAGTTGATGACAGATTCGCAGATAGGGAAGCTGTCAGACACTGGATACCTTTTTCAAGTATTGGGACAATAAGTGAGTACACAAAAAAAGGAGTACCTGAAAAGATTGATATTGAGAGATAAAACCATTATTTTACTTTCGCTGCTATTGGCCTTTATAAGTTATGGATGTGTAAATTACTCCCTTCATGAGGAGAAATCTCTACCAAACTATATTCTTACATCTCCAGAAAATGGACTTTTTCCATACCCATGGGACTTATATACAAGAGAAAGTATTTTTTCACCCACAGGGATTTTTTTAAAAATCCCTGCTGAAAGAGAGAAAGATCCTGTTTTGAATGCCTACGGTAGCCCAGTTTCAACCATGGATAAAATGACTGGTTTTGGGTTAAACTCACCCATAATAGTAAAATTCAGTAAGCCTCTGGACCCTGATATTATCCAGAAAGCTTACTCTTTCCTCTGCACTTCACCTGATTCACCCTTTTTCCTGATCAAGGTGATATCTAGTAAACCAAGAAATAATAATATTAGTTCTCGGAATATCTCTTATGGTGAAAACACATCTGCAACAACAAATCCAGATGAAACTACTATTATTCCCATGGAACCATACTTTGACTACGATGAAAATTACCTTTTTCTCTACCCCCATATTCCTCTCAAGCAATCAACAACATATGCGCTCCTCATTATGCCATCCATAAAGAGCATGGATGGTTCAACAGTTAAACCTGACAATTACTATTTTGAAAAATTGAATTCAGATTGTTCAGCATGCAAAAGGATCAGAAATAATGCAAATGCGGCAAGAAAAGTCTTCTACGATCTCAGTATCACAAATTCCGATCCTATTTTCATTCTCACCTTTACCACCGAAGGAATATTTCCTGAATACTTAAAAGCCAGAGAGATAATTGACGAATTTTCTTCAACTGCCGAATAT
>JALTID010000103.1:0-3717 GCA_027004335.1 bacterium | reverse complement strand
AACACCCACATCATTTCACTGAATATATAACTGAGGAACTCCCCCCAAGAAATCCCTACACAGGAGTTGTGATAAAAGGGGAACTCCCGTTGATCAATTTCAGGGATAAAAATGGCGAAATCAATTTTGATTACTTTCACAATTCATTTCCCGATATTACAATCGAAGAGGTACCCTTCTTACTTCTCCTGCCTAAAGAAGGTACAGAACCTTTTCCTGTAATGATATTTCAACATGGTCTCGGCAACAGAAAAGAGGCGGTATTCGGCATAGCAGATGAATTTAATAAGAGAGGAATAGCAATTTTTGCCATTGATATTGTTTATCATGGAGAAAGAACACCAAGACCCGGGGATTACCTTGACATGGTGAAAAACTTTTTAGGGATATGGCCTGAAAATGGGATACTAAAAATAAGATCTTATCTGCTAAGAGATGAAATGATTCAAACAGTTTTCAACCAGCTACAGATCATTACCTTTTTAAAATCGCTGGGGGCAGTAGATGCATATAATCCATCTACCTCACAGCTTACTCCCGACGGTAAGCCTGATCTCAGAACAGATACCTTCGCCTACCAGGGACAATCACTGGGAGGATTTCTGGGGACTATCCTAACAGCCATAAGCCCAGAAATAGGGGCTTCAGTACTCAATGTTACCGGTGGGAGAATAACATGGGTAGTAATGAAAAACGCATTTTATCAGGCTGGTGGCAAATTTCTCCTCACATATTTTGATGAGATGCATCCTTCGGAGGGAGAGAGATATCTTTCTCTCTATCAATCAATTGTTGATCCGGCGGATCCTGCAAGTTTTGGAAGTTACTTAATAAGAAAAAGCTCCTCTGCTCCCCGAAAAAATCCAGTTAATCTCCTGATGCAGAATGTCTGGAACGATGAAATAGTTCCCAACAGCGGAACAGCTTACCTTGCAAGAGGTATAGGGATCCCGGTACTTCCTCCTATTTTCTTTCACATTGACGGAGTTCCAGAAGTTAAATTTTTCCCATCATACGGAATAAGAGGCAATATTCAGGATAAATACACCGCCGGATTGTGCGAATTTTATAAAATCTACCTTGACACACCAGAGCCCAAAACAGCAACTCATGGAGCCCTTCTCAATGCCCCCGAGGCAAAAAAACAGGCGGCAGCTTTTGTAAAAAGCTTTTTTGATAACTATCCTATGGACCCACCACTAATTTCCCCCCACTACTCCCAGGAACTCCAATAGCAATGTGAAAAGTATAAATTTTACCATCCAGCGAATCCTTCCAGAATACCACAGGAACTCCAGGAGGAATAAGCCAGAAACCATTAAATTTGAAAGAATTCAATGGCGAAGTAACGAGAATTTTAGAGCTCCCATCAAGATAATAAAAACCCCCCGTACTTCCTTCATAATAATAGAAACCACCTATTCTCCCATTTTCATTAACAGGAAATACTCCCTCAGGATAATAACCTTCAGGTGCTAACATCTTTCTAAGCACTAAAATTTCATTATTTTCCTTAGAATATTTTAAAGTTGCAGTTAAGATAGATTCGCTATAATTTACTGAGTTACCGTAATCTGAAATAGTCACCAAGAAATAATCCCCCCATCTTTTCAAAGAATCCAGATAGATTGAGGAATTACTGGAGACTTTTGTGATTGATTCACTGTAAATTTTGTTTCCATTCTCAATATTTTTAAGTACCAACTTAACATCACTACTCTCTACCGTAATCTCACTCATGTAAAAGTCATCACCTATAGCCAAAGGAGCAGAGAGCTCTTTAGAAACAACAGGATATTCTTTAACAAATTTCAAGCCTGCTGGAGAAAGTTCGTATTTTCTTATTCTATAATAAGTTCCACCATACCGCTCTGGGTAAGTTACTGCGATTGCATAAAGAAAATTATTAGAAAATTGTAACAGAGGAAATGAATTCTCATACCCTAAGGATCCCTTTAAACACCACCTGTTTTCAAAAGCTTTGTAGGAGTACCCACCATCAAAACTAATATAAACTTTAATTCCAGGACCACCTGAGCAACTTTCCATATTAAATCCAGAGGCAGTTACAGCAATTACATTTCCCTTTGCCGCAGTCTCAATGTTAACACTACTTGTTCCATAAAGGGTATCAACTGAACGCTCAAAAGTGGTACTTTCATCCATGCCTTTAGCATTCCCAGAGGTATAATTGGAAACAACTCTGTAAATTTTAAACACTTTTGATCTTATCTCAACTGATTGAGAAGAAGGATACTCCATTGAAGCTATTCCACCAAAGATATTACCACTCTGGAAAGGTGAAAAATCCACATCTACACCAGTTGGTAATCGATAAGAATAAATTTTCTCAAAATCTCCTATTTTCAAAGCATCTGCTTTGTTATAAACAGGCGGAATAAAGAGATTATTTGATACTGCTGCATTCCCATCTGGAAAAATGTCAACATATCTATCATTACCATCAAATGAAATAAAAGCACTATCAAGATAAAAAATTGAAGAAATATTAAGCAGCTTAAGAGCTCTCATGGGGACCGATAGCATTATGTGTCTCTCTACAATCTTAAGAGGAAGATAATAATAATCACCTGTAATGGCATTCACAAGCAGGGCTTTTGATTTCTCAAAACCTTCAATATAGAGTATGTAATCAACCCCTATTTTCCCTTCACTTTCTGGTCGGAGGGAATCAACAAATGAAGGAACACCAGTTGTTGGATTACCATCACTATCAATTTCTATGATCCCCATCAAACCTTTCCCTCCTTCCCCCCGCAGGAGGGATACTTTTCGGTTAAAGGTAAAAAATAAATTAACAACCTTTTTCCCCTCTTCATCCTTGCCCCATGTTAGCATCACATCTCTTAAATCGTATACAATCGCTCCTGTGGATCCTGCCGGGTAGTAATCTCTGGTAGAATCGGTAAAGCTCCTGGCAAAATGAAGTTGTATATCAACTGTAATTTCTTTTCCCTTCGGTAAATAATCAACCATCTTGTAACCTGCAAAAACAACTTCTTTTTCCTTATTCATAAGAGCTACAGCAAAGAGTCTATTTTTACCTGCAGGCACCAGTAAGTCGGAATTTCTACCAACTTTACCTGTTTTCACGATTGGTTTATCTATCCCAGGACCTTCAACAGATACAACAAAATACTTTACTGATTTAAGTATCTCATCCACAGAATTATCATTGAAATTCTGTAGAAAAAAAACCTTTTGATAATCATCAGGTAGATAAGCATTCACAGTTGTCTGTGAATAGCCTCCACTATCACTTTCGCAACTATAAAAAAACGGAACAACGAACCCTAAAAATAAAATTATGAGAATTAATTTATGTTTCATATTACCATCCCTCCTTATTATGGAAAAATCACCTTTATATGCACCAGGGCATTATTACCAAGAGCTAAAGGTGAATTTATTTTGGGTTTAACATTAAACCCTCTTCGTCTGAGATAAAGAGGGACTCTCCTTCTTTTCATCATGCTTTTAAATTTTGAAAATTCTTTCTCACCTAAAATAAGAGACATTTTTTCTGCTTTTACTCCACCTGAACCTTTTTTCCTTTTAGCAGTAAAAAATTCTCTTTTCAGCCTCCTGATCTGATGTAAATTTAACGGCTTGGGGGGTAGAGGGGGGGCTCCATATCTTACCATTGTAGAAAATCCCCTTCCCAGAACTACGCTACCCATCCCTTTTAAATCTCGT
>JALTID010000102.1 GCA_027004335.1 bacterium | reverse complement strand
GCGGGTAAAACTTACAAAGAGTTTGAATCAAATATTATGCTAAGGGATGCGGTAATCAGGGAATTAGAAATAATAGGTGAAGCCACTAAAAATATATCAATGGAATTTAGGGAAAAACACCCTGATTTTCCATGGAGGCAAATGGCAGGGGTGAGAGACAAACTCATTCATGATTATTTAGGTGTAGACATCGGGGCAGTTTGGGACACTGCAGTAAAGGATCTCCCATCTTTGAAACAGAAATTGATGAAGATCAAAGGATAACACCTCTCTTTTCCCTGTAAGCCCTATTTTGGCCAAATGTAGTATTTTGTCACCTCTTCCAAATCCCCATAACCCCTTAATATGACGAAAATTTGGCACTATTCTACCACCCCCTATTGTCTTATCCCCATCATCTGCTATAATTTTATTTAAGTTATGAAAGTTCTTATTCTTGCCGGTGGTTTTGGTAAAAAATTGTGGCCCCTTGCCAGGAGGGATTTTCCCAAGCCCTTTTTAAAGATCCTCAACGGGAAATCTTTTTTGAGACTCACTGTGGAGAGGCTTTTGAAAAAATTTCCTCCCGAGGATCTTATCATCATTACAGCGGATAAGTACAGATTCCTTGTCAATGATGAGGTGGGGGATCTCGGCATAAAGAATTTTCTCTATGAACCTGAAAATAGAAACACAGCAATCTCGGTTTTTACAGGTCTAAAATTCCTTCTGGAGAAAGGTGTAAAAGAAGATGAAGTAGTTTTTATTTCTCCCTCAGACCAGTATGTTAAGCCAGAGTGGAAGTTTTTTGAGTATGTGGATCTCGCAGGTAAGGTTGCCTCAGAGGACTACATTACCACTATGGGCATTGTCCCCTCTTATCCCGAAACAGAATTTGGCTATATAAAGGTTTCTCCCTCCTCCGGGAAGGACGGATTTAATCTTATCTCCGAATTTGTTGAGAAGCCTGATCTATCTTCAGCAGAGGAGTTTTTTCTCTCCGGTAATTATCTCTGGAATATGGGCGTGTTCTTTTCAAGGATCTCTGTTTTACTGGATGAATACAGGATGCATGAGAAGTATAAGAGTTTGACTTCTCTGGAAGTTGAAGAAATATTGAAGGAATATTCATCCATCCCTGCGGAGAGTTTTCCACGACTTATTATGGAAAAAAGTGAAAAAGGTGCCGTGATTCCGATGGAACTATCGTGGTCCTCTCTAAATTCATGGTATGCTGTTTATCACAGACTCCCACAAGATGAAAATGGTAATGCAGTAAAAGGTAATGTCACCCTCAAAGATGTAAAAAATTCTCTCTTCTGGGGGGAGGATAGAAAGATCGTAGGAGCTGGTGTTGATAATGTGGTGGTGGTGGAAACGAGGGATGCAGTTTTTGTTTCGGATCTTAGCGGTGCCAGCAGACTGAGGGATATTGTTTCCTATCTGCTGGAAAAAGGGGAGCAGGAAGTTATCGAACACAAAACGGTTTTCAGACCCTGGGGTAGTTACACAGTTCTTGAAGAGGGTGAGGGTTTCAAATTGAAGAGGATAACTGTCAAACCTGGAGGTTTTTTGAGTCTTCAGTATCACAACCACAGAAGTGAGCACTGGGTGGTGGTTAAAGGTAAAGTTGAGGTGGAAATTAATGGTAAGAGATCAGCTCTTAAACCAGGAGAAAGCACCTTTGTCCCTTCCGGGATCACCCATAGACTGGGTAATCCCTTTGAAGAAAACGCAGAGGTAATTGAGGTTCAGGTGGGTGAATATCTGGGTGAAGATGATATTGTGAGGCTTGAAGACAGATATGGCAGGACGGAGAGGGAGAGTTGATTGGATTTTTAAGACGCTTTCATCAGGCTAATTTTTCCTTTTCACCTTGATAACATCACAATTCTATGGTTTAATATTACAAAAACTTACATATTACTCAGAAAAAATGTTTGAGGGAATAAGACAGAAGATTTTTCTTATCAAAGACAATGTTGAGAGGATAAAAGAAGATATTGAAACAACTTTTCTCCGGGATCCTGCGGCAAGATCAGTTCCTGAAATTCTTACAGCCTATCCGGGATTTCATGCCATTTTTATGCATAGAATAGCCCATTATCTCTGGGTGAGGGAAAGGTATCTTCCTGCAAGATTTTTATCTCATATAAATAGGTTTATCACAGGGATTGAAATCCACCCTGGAGCAAAGATAGGAAGAAGATTCTTTATTGATCATGGTATGGGGGTTGTCATTGGTGAAACAACAGAGATAGGCGATGATGTTACAATATACCACGGCGTAACCCTTGGTGGTACCACATGGAGAAAGGAAAAGAGACATCCCACTGTGAAAGATAGGGTCGTTATTGGTGCTGGTGCAAAGGTTCTCGGTCCAGCGGTAATCGGGGAAAACAGCAGGGTTGGAGCGGGATCTGTGGTGATCAGGGATGTTCCTCCCAACTCTACTGTGGTTGGTGTCCCCGGTAAGGCAATGGCAAAGGGAGTAAAACCTGTTCCTCCCGGTGCTGCTGATCTGAATCACCATGAGTTGCCTGATCCAGAAGCTATTGTGATGGAGACACTTTCGCATCGCATCGCAGAGCTTGAAGGTAAATTATCAAAGTTGGAGAAACTTGTTCTTGGTGAAAATGAGGATAAAAAAGTTTCCGGAAAGTAGGAGTTCTCTGTGTATTTCCAGGATGTTATAATAAATCTTCAGAAGTACTGGTCAGAGAGGGATTGTATTATTCAGCAACCCTATGACCTTGAGAAAGGGGCCGGAACTTTTCACCCTGCAACATTTCTCAGAGTGCTTGGTCCTGAACCCTGGAGTGTTGCCTATGTGGAACCTTCAAGAAGGCCTACTGATGGAAGGTATGGTGAAAATCCCAATAGATTACAGTATTACTACCAGTTCCAGGTTATAATTAAACCTGCCCCGGAAAATTCTCAGGAGCTCTATCTTGAAAGTCTCAGAGCTCTTGGAATTAATCCCCGTGTTCACGATATAAGATTTGTGGAGGATGATTGGGAATCACCAACTCTTGGGGCATGGGGGCTTGGCTGGGAGGTGTGGCTTGATGGCATGGAGATAACGCAGTTTACATATTTTCAGCAGGCGGGGGGGGTGGATCTTGACCCTGTTTCACTGGAGATTACCTATGGTCTTGAGAGGATCACCATGTATCTCCAAGAAGTTGATAATGTTTTTGATATACAGTGGAACGAGAAGATAAAATATGGAGATGTTCATCTCCAGACTGAAGTCCAGTTTTCAAAATACAACTTTGAGTCTGCTGATGTGGATATGCTGTTTCAGCTTTTTGATATGTATGAAAAAGAAGCTTTGAGATTACTTGAAGAGGATCTTGTGCTGCCAGCTTACGATTACACTTTGAAGTGCTCCCACGCTTTTAATCTTCTTGATGCCCGGGGGGCAATAAGTGTTACCGAGAGAATGAGGTATATTCTCAGAGTAAGAAAACTGGCAAGCCAGTGTGCTGAAAAATACCTTGAACAAAGAGAAAAGCTTGGATTCCCGCTTCTTGAGAGGTAAAGATTGAAGGATATTTTACTTGAAATTGGAACAGAGGAGATCCCTGCAGGTTTTCTTGTTGATCTCCTGCCTGAATTTAAAAAGAAATTTGAGTCTCTTCTCAGGGATAATCTTGTTAAATATAAAAAGGTAGAGTTATTTGCCACTCCTCGTAGAATCGTCTCCATTGCCTGGGGGGTGGAGGAGCTTAGAGAGGAAAAAGTTGTTAAAATTCAGGGACCTCCTGAAAAAATAGCTTTTAAAGATGGGAATCCAACTAAAGCTTATGAGAGTTTTGTTAAAAAAAATGCTCTTTCTCCCGAAGATGTGAAAAAAGAAAAGACAGCAAGGGGAATTTATCTTTATGCTGAAAAAGCTATTGGTGGAGGTGAAGTAAAAGAGATCCTGCCGGAACTTTTCAAAGACTATGTTTTTAGTATGCATTTCCCAAAATCAATGAGATGGAATGAATCCAGAGTCGCTTTCGCAAGACCTGTAAGATGGATAGTTGCCCTCTGGGGAAAAGAACTTGTCCACTTTGATTTTGCCGGAGTTACTTCAGGAAGAATTTCACAGGGGCACAGATTCCTTGGAGAGGAATTTGAAGTGAAAGACGCAAAAGATTATCTGGAATCTATTAGAAGAGAGTTTGTTATTATTGACGGGGAGGAGAGAAAAAGAATTATACTTGAGGAATTAAAAAATCTCTCCGAAGAGGTTAAGGGGACGATCCCCCCCAACGAAGAACTTTTAAATGAAGTTGTATATCTTGTTGAATATCCAGAAGTTTTAAGAGGTAACATTGATAAAAAATTTCTAAATCTGCCCGAGGAGGTAATTATAATTTCTGCTCAGCACCATCAGAAGTACTTCACCGCTGTGGATAAAAATGGAAGACTTCTCCCCTACTCTTTTACTGTTTCAAATATGCCCATTGATGATACTTCTGAAATAATTCGTGGAAATGAGAGAGTCTTAAGATCAAGACTTGAGGATGCTGAATTCTTTTTCAGGGAGGATCTGAAAATTCCCCTCATTGAGCTTCTGGAAAAACTTAAAGATGTTACCTACCAGAAAAAATTGGGAAGTATCTATGACAAGGTCTTAAGAGACATAGAAATTGCCAATTATGTTATAGATAACCTGGGATGGAATGATATCAGGGAAAAGGTTGAGCGTACCCTTAAGCTTGCGAAATGCGATCTGCTCACCGATATGGTTTATGAGTTTCCTGAGTTACAGGGGGTAATGGGAAAAGAGTATGCTATTCGTCAGGGTGAAGATGAGGAAATAGCAGAGGGGATCTGGGAGCATTATCTCCCCAGATTTGCCGGTGATGAATTGCCTTTGCATAGAACAGGAATTGTTGCCTCTCTTTCTGATAAAATTGATACGGTGGTTTCAGGTTTCGCAGCAGGGTTAAAAATAACGGGGGCTCAGGATCCTTTTGGTTTGAGAAGAGCTGCCATTGGTACTATCTTAATATTGCTGGAGAAAGAGTTGCTTTTAAGTCTGAGTGGAACTATTAAGGTCGCCTTTACCTCTCTTGAAAATCAGGGTAGTAGGGCTAAAAATGATATTCAGACAGTTGAGAAATTTTTTAAGGTGAGATTTGAAAATATCCTCTCTGATAGAGGATTTCGTAAGGATCTGATCCAGGCAATTATTGATGAGAATTTTGATGTTCCCTATGAAGCTTTTCTCAAAATTGTGGCTCTGAGCAACTTTATTCAGGACAGAGCTTTTATTGATCTAAGTATCGTTTTTAAAAGAGTCGTCAATATTCTTAGAGGGCAGAAGCCTGTAATAGAAAAATTTAGCGAAGGTTTGTTGACTGAAGATACAGAAAAACTCCTTTATGACAAATTTTTAAAATTTAAAGATGAATTTGAGTCTCTCATGGGAAAAAAAGAGTTTATTCTTGCAATGCAGAGAATTTTACAATTAAAACCTGTAATTGATAAATTTTTTGATGATGTTCTTGTGATGACAGATGATGAGAAACTGAGAAATAACAGACTTTCGCTTCTTCAGATGATAAGCGATACATTCAGGAAACTGGCAAACTTCTCAAAAATACATATTGAAAAGGAGGGATAAAAGTGGCAGGAAAAAAATATGTTTATTTTTTCGGGAATGGGGAGGCAGAAGGTACCACGGAGATGAAGAATCTGTTAGGAGGAAAGGGAGCCGGTCTTGCCGAAATGACTAGTATTGGGCTTCCCGTTCCTCCCGGTTTTACAATCACCACGGAAGTCTGCACCTACTATTACCAGAACAATGAGACATACCCACCGGAACTGGAAGGACAGGTTCTTGATGGTATGAAAAAACTTGAAGAAACAATGGGGAGAAAATTTGGTAGCGAAGAGGAACCTCTGCTTGTTTCTGTCAGATCTGGTGCACCTATAAGTATGCCCGGTATGATGGATACTGTTTTAAATCTTGGTTTAAATGATAAAAGTGTTTATGGACTTGCCAGAATGGCAAATAATGAGAGATTCGCCTTTGACAGTTATAGAAGATTCATTCAGATGTTTGGAAATGTGGTTCTTGGAATAGATTCAGCAAAGCTTGAGGAGCCCCTTGAAAAGATAAAAGAAGAAAAAGGAGTTCAGCTTGATACGGAGCTTGATGCTGAGGATTTAAGAAAACTTGTTGAAATACTTAAAGATAAGATAAAGGAATTTACAGGGAGAAATTTTCCGCAGGATCCTTGGAAGCAACTCTGGGAGGCGATAGGGGCAGTTTTTGGGAGCTGGAACAATGAGAGAGCAATAATTTACAGAAAGATAAATAATATTCCAGATGATCTTGGTACCGCTGTGAATATAGTTGCCATGGTTTATGGTAACCTTGGGAATGACAGCGGAACAGGTGTCGCTTTTACCAGAAACCCTGCTACGGGAGAGAAAGGGATATTTGGTGAGTATTTGCCCAATGCTCAGGGGGAGGATGTTGTTGCTGGTATAAGGACCCCGATTCCTATTTCACAAAAAGAGGGAGGAGAACAGTCCCTGGAAGTGAAATTTCCTGATGTATATAAGGAACTTGTTAGAGTCGGCGAAATACTTGAGGATCACTTCAAAGATATGCAGGATATGGAGTTCACTATTGAAAGGATGAAACTCTGGATGCTCCAGACAAGAACAGGTAAGAGAACAGGCAGGGCAGCTGTTAGAATAGCTGTGGATATGGTTGATGAGGGGTTGATAGATGAAAAAACAGCTGTAATGAGAGTGGCTCCTTCTTCTCTGGATCAACTCCTGCATCCCATGATAGACCCTAAAGCTGAGAAAGAGGTAATCGGAGTGGGGCTACCAGCATCTCCTGGAGCTGCCAGTGGAATGGTGGTCCTTAATGCAGATGACGCAGAGAAGATGAGTGAACAGGGGAAGAAGGTCATTCTTGTCAGGATTGAGACCAGTCCAGAAGATATCAAGGGGATGAGCGCTGCTGAGGGTATATTAACAGCCCGTGGTGGAATGACAAGTCATGCAGCTGTTGTCGCAAGGGGAATGGGTAAGGCATGTGTTGTGGGCTGTGGCGATGTAACTATTGATTATGACAGAGAACTTTTTGTAGGTAGGGGCGGAGCTGTGGTTCAAAAGGGTGACTGGATCACAATTGATGGCTCCACCGGTGAGGTTATGTTGGGTAATGTGCCCAAAGTGGAGCCAGAACTTGGTGGTTATTTTGGAAAATTAATGGAGATGGCTGATAAACACAGGAAACTTGGTGTTAGAACCAATGCAGATACTCCTCACGATTCCAGTGTTGCAAGGAAATTTGGTGCAGAGGGTATCGGGCTCTGCAGGACAGAACATATGTTCTTTGAAGGTAATAGAATTGACGCTGTGAGGGAGATGATCCTTGCAGAAAATGAAAGTGATCTTCAGGATGCTCTTAGGAAACTGAAAGAGTATCAGAAAAGTGATTTTTATGGAATTCTGAAAGTGATGGAGGGACTTCCCGTTACTATCAGATTGCTTGATCCACCTCTCCATGAGTTTTTACCCCACACTGATGAGGAGATTGATGATCTTGCCTACAAACTGAATAAACATCCGCGAGTTTTGAAGGAAAGGGTGGAAGCTTTAAAAGAATTTAATCCCATGCTCGGTCACAGGGGTTGCAGGCTGGGTATAACTTTTCCCAAAGTGTATGATATGCAGGTGGAGGCAATATTTGAGGCTGCATGTGAGCTTAAGAAGGAGGGTTATGATGTTCATCCCGAGATCATGATTCCCCTTGTGGGTTTCAGGAAGGAGCTTGAATTTTTCAAGGAGAGAATACCGGGTATAGCTAAAAAAGTTTTTGAAAATTATGAAATGGAAGTTCCATACAAAGTTGGAACCATGATTGAGCTACCAAGAGCTGCTTTAACAGCTGATGAAATCGGACAGGTTGCTGAATTTTTCAGTTTTGGCACCAATGACCTTACCCAGACAACTCTGGGGATAAGCAGGGATGATGCCGGGAAGTTCCTTAAAAAATATGAAGAAGATGGAATAATAACCAGAGATCCCTTTATGACAATTGATGTTGGCGGTGTTGGGGAACTGGTCAGAATCGCAGTTGAGAAAGGTAAAAAAGTTAACCCTGGAATCAAATTGGGGATCTGTGGTGAACATGGTGGAGATCCTGATTCCATTGACTTCTTCCACAGCGTGGGACTTAACTATGTGAGCTGTTCCCCATACAGGGTACCAATTGCAAGATTAGCTGCAGCACAGGCCGCAATAAGGCATGAAAATGAGAGTCAAAGGTAATGTGCTTGGATTTAATGGGGTGGAGCCAAAACTTCACTCCACAGTTTTTATTGCTCCCGGTGCGTATGTAATAGGTGATGTGGAAATAGGAAAGGGGAGCAGTGTCTGGTACAATTCTGTTATTAGAGGTGATGCGAATTATATCAGGATAGGAAATTTTACAACTATTCAGGATCTTTCAGTGATTCATGTTCCAACTACTAAATACCCCACAATAATAGGTGATTATGTTACGATTGGCCATAAGGCTATGATCCACGGTGCAAAAATAGGGAGCAGAGTTCTTATCGGAATAGGTGCCATAATTTTAGATGATGTGGAGATCCCCGACTATGTGATGGTAGCGGCAGGAACTTTGATCCCTCCCAGAAAGAGGTTTCCTTCTGGTGTCTTAATCATGGGGTCCCCTGGAAAAGTGGTTCGTGAATTAACAAAGGAAGAAAGAAACAATCTACAAGAACAAGCCTTACAATATTTTGAACTCTCCAGATTGCACTCTGGCTAAAACGACCTATTTCCCATACAGGTCAGAATAATATTTTTTTCTAAGTTCAAAGGCTTTTCTTTTCCATCTCTTATTTTCCGGTATCACATCTGGAAGCAAATTTGACGGTGTCTTTATAGCAAATTCTAGTTCATTTCTTGCAAGGTTATATTTTTTCATCTTTATGTAAACTTCTGCAAGATAAACATGGGACATCAAAAAATTAGGTTCTATTTTTATGGATTTTTTATAGAACTCCACTGCTTCTTTCAAGCTGTGCCCTGCAAGTTTTCTGATCAGCCATGGTACTTCATATATCACTCTCCCCCAGTACCTGTAAACACCTCCATAGAAATAAGCTGGATCAGTTTTTTCCACGATGTTCATGACCCTCATCATGGTTTTCAGCATTGGAATAGTACTGGGAGAAACTCCCCTTATCCCCTGAGCCCTTGATAATATTACCCCATACCAGAAATAACATCCTGCTTCCTTTGGATAGAGCTTTATGCACTTCTGACCGGCTTTTATACCCGGATCTGCTATGGATAAAAGGGTCTTTTTATCAGTAACCCCTCTATCCATCAAATTCTCAACATACCAGAAAGCGAGCCTCGGAAAAAGAATCAAAGTTGATTCATCTGTTACCCCATTAGAAAACTTAGTTTTTAAAATGGCATAGAGTTTTTCAGTGGAGTTTATATCAGATCTTTGGTCCCAGAGTGATTTGATATTTGGAGATAAATGAGCTATATAGTTGTATTCCTCTCCTGGTAAGATAGAAGAAAAGATCATTAAAATTCCAGCAGAAATAAATATCATTATTTTTTTCATCAAAAACATATTAGCAATAAAATAAAACAAAGTCAAGAAATCGCCTTTTCTTAACGCGGCGTGTGGAATTTCACTTAACGTGTGGCGGATAAACGAAGGTTTGCGAAGCAAAAATTTGAGTGAGTGCCATAATGCACGAACCTTTTATGCTGTGTTATCTGATGTTGCCCACTATGGTATTGAAAATGCTCTTTGTAATTTTCCATTTCCATCATACCCAATGGTTTTATTTCTGAAATACTTTATTATCGTATCTTTATCTACTCCTGATAAGTCGCTATTTAGAATTTGGTGATAGATGTCTTCCCATGTAATCCGGATGAATCTTCTATTTTGACTTTCTTCGATGTGTCTTTTAAAAATCGCTTCAATGTCCTTTTCTCGTTCTGACAATGTGAGGTTGACAAGAAAGAACTCCAAATCTCTTTGATTTGCCATCCAAGTTCCGAGTAGCCAAAATCGTAATAACTCATATTTCTTCTCAACGATTGCAACTGTTTTGTAATCTGATTTAAAGACCTTTGAAAACCAATTATTGCCACCGGTTTCATATTTCTTGGAATAACTCATATCGCTGGGACTTGTTTCATTTCCCGCAGTTAGTTTTGCCTCGATAAAGAACAGTGCATTATCTGTTTTGATTATAATATCCGGTTCCGAACTTCTTTTTATTTCCTCACCAAATTCTTCTCTCGCTTTGTTTAATTCAGACCAGCTGGTATTTTCTTTCTGACAATACGACCAGTAGATTATCTCAGGGGATTCCAAAGTAGAGCCGATGATAGAAAATAAAATCGGTTCAACCAGATTATTTCTTTCTAAAAATCTGAAAACATTCCAAGTGACTGCATCTTCGCTATTATCCCGTGCGATTCGGCTTTCACGCTTCACTGTCTTTATCTTCTTAAACAAATCCAAATCAGCCGTATCTTTCCAGAGTAGATTATCTAATTCACTTTGATATTCAAAAGTAGAGGGTGAAATATAGATATTGTGCACAGGGCATTTGAATCTATCCTCTGTCTTAAAGACTCCTCTTTGTCGTTCTACCTTTTCATTGCAACCTTTAACTGGACATTCAACCGTTGTATCGGTGATTTCAATCATTTCTTTCAATTCTTTCATACCAAGCATTTTCAATCCTCTCCTTTAAAGGGCGATTTCACTTAACGTTTGGCGGGTATCTGAAGTCGTTCCGAGAACATAAACATTACGATATCGAGGAACGATTTGGGTCGGAGCACCTG
>JALTID010000101.1 GCA_027004335.1 bacterium | reverse complement strand
CTTCCCGGAAAGATACCTGCCGGTAAGGGACTTCTCACTCTTTTCCACTTCTTCCACACTTCCTGTAACCACCACATACCCACCATTCTCCCCGGCTCCAGGTCCCAGATCCACAATGAAATCTGCGCTTCTTATGGTGGATTCATCATGCTCAACCACAATTACCGTGTTTCCGAGATCCCGCAGATTCTTCAAACTCTGAATGAGTTTATCCACATCTCTGGGATGAAGGCCAATACTGGGCTCATCAAGAATATAAAGAACCCCGGTTAAACCAGAGCCGATCTGAGTTGCGAGCCTTATCCTCTGTGCCTCACCTCCGGAGAGAGAACCAATAGTTCTGTCAAGGGTTATATAATCGAGGCCAACATCAACCATGAAGGAGAGTCTGCTAACTATTTCTTTAATTATTCTACTGGCGATCTCTTTCTTTTTCCCTTTAAAAGATAAATTTTTAAAAAAACTTAAGGCTTCTTTCACGGTCATCTGAGTTACTTCGTAGATATTTTTCCCGCTGATCTTCACATGAAGAGCCTCTTTTCTTAATCTCGCTCCCCCGCAGGCTGGACATACATCATATGAAATATGAGGTTCTATTTTTTCCTGTTCCTCAATATCACCTTCCTGGTAAATCTTGAGGAGATAATTAACCACTCCTGAAAAATTCCACTCCCCCATATACCTTGCAGCCCCCCGGGTGATGGGGATCTTATCCTCACTTCCATATAGAAGAACTTTTTTGAACTCCTCATCCAGTTCATTATAAGGCGTAAAATAGTAATCATACCCATAATAGTCAAAAAGATCCTTCAATTTCCATATAAACACTTTGCCCAATTTTACCCAGCTGGCGATAGCCCTGGGAAAAGGAGATTCAGGATGTTCTATAATCTCTTCTTCAGCTATGGTGTAGGTAAAACCAAGACCCTGACATACCGGGCAGGCACCGTAGGGACTGTTAAAAGAAAAAAGCCTCGGTTCTATATCTGGATAACTTATGCCACAATAGACGCAGGCAAATTTCTGACTGAACAGTTCCTCCTCACCAGTTTCAGCATTTTTTATTTTCAAAATACCATCTGCAAGTTTCAGTGTCTGTTCCACGGAATCTGTTAAACGAGATCTTACATCCAGTGAAACAATTAAACGATCCACCACTACATCTATATCATGTCTCTTATTTTTATCCAGAAAAATAGGCTCTTCCAGAGTTTTCATCTCACCATCAGCAATTACTCTAACAAATCCCTCCTTCTGTAACTTCCTGAAGAGATCTTTATACTCCCCCTTTTTTCCCCTTACTACAGGTGCAAGAACATATATCTTACTCCCTTCCGGATAGGTCAGAATCTTATCTACCATCTGCTGGGGAGTCTGGGCAGAGATTTCTCTACCACAGTTGTAACAGTAGGGAGTTCCTGCCCTGGCAAAAAGCAATCTCAGATAATCATAGATCTCGGTAACAGTACCTACGGTGGATCTCGGGTTATGTGACACACTTCTCTGCTCTATGGCAATAGAAGGGGAAAGCCCCTCTATAAAATCCACATCTGGTTTCTGCATCTGTCCAAGAAACTGCCTCGCATAGGTAGAGAGACTCTCAATATATCGTCTCTGACTCTCCGCATAAATTGTATTGAATGCAAGGGAGGATTTACCTGATCCACTCAAGCCAGTGATTACCACAAACTTCTCTCTGGGTATATTGAGGTTGATATTCTTGAGATTATGCTCCCTTGCCCCTCTTATCTTGATGTATTTCATATTTTTTTCTATTTCTTATCATCATTATAGCAGTTTTAATGGCTGATATCATGCTGTTATGATTTGCCCTGAAAAGAGGGGCAATATCGTAGGCTGTACCATGATCCACACTTGTTCTTACCTTTGGTAACCCCAGAGTAACATTTACCGCATCATCAAAATGAAGAAGTTTTAGGGGTATGAGCCCCTGATCATGATACATTGAGACAACCACATCAAATTTTTCCTTCACAGCCCTATAAAAAAGGGTGTCTGGAGGAAAGGGACCTACCACATTAATTCCCTCTTTTTTCAATTTTTCAATTGCCGGGATAATTACCTTCACTTCCTCATCCCCCATTTTTCCTCCTTCACCTGCATGAGGATTAAGTCCAGCCACAGCAATTAAAGGATCATTCACTCCAAAGGATCCAATAAACTCCCTGTGGGTAACTCTTATTGTCATTTCAACCTTTTCAGGAGTTACCTCTTCTGGAACCCTTCTCAGGGGAATATGTATTGTAACGAGGGACACCTTCAATCTATCTCCCCCAAGCATCATAACAAAATCCTTAACTCCAAAGAGATCAGCATAAAACTCAGTATGACCGGGGTATCTGAATCCTATATCCCAGAGTTTCTCCTTACTGATGGGGGCAGTGACAACACCATCAAAATCCTTTTTTAACAACTCTGCAGATTTTTTTAAATAGTTAAAAGCAGCTTCTGAAGTCTTTTTATCAGGATTACCAGAGACACATAGAGAAAATCCACCGGGTTCCACAGGGAGAAGATTGACCCCCCCCTCTGCAAGCTGAGGATATTCAATAATTTTCCAGTTAAACGGTACTCCTAATTTTTTTGAAATAACAGAGTAAAGAGATGGATCCCCTAACACTACGATGGAAACATCATTCAGGCCAAAAGAATTAAGAGCCTTCAGGGTAACCTCAGGGCCTATGCCTGCAGGATCCCCGCTGGTAATAATTAACTTTATCATTTTTCACTGTAAAACATTTTAGCAGAAAATGGTTATCTTTCGCCTCCTCCACCATATTTTTTATAATCTCTTCTCTCTTCTGCTCCAGAAGGATTTTTCCTATCTTACTCCTTACATTCTCAAGAGGTATTGGCTTTACTTTTCTCCCCTCAAGGATGTAAAAGTAGGAATAAAATTCCCCGCTCTTAAAAGGGCCAATTAAGTTTCCCTTTTTAGCTGAAAAGATCCTCTCCTCCATTTCCTTTTTAAAATACCCCTCCCTAACCTCTACCACTTCTGTTTGTGCCTCTGGAAAAACGGAAGAAATTTTATCTGCACCAACATGTTTTAACTTTACTTTTTGTGAAGTGGTTATCCAGACCACCTTAACCATGGGGAATGAAAAATTTTTAATGTGCTGCCGGTAGTAACTGAGGATCTCATCCTCTGAGGGCTGAGCTTTTGATATGGAGGGCCCCACCAACATATTGGAGAGTATGAATCTTTTTCTTAACTCTCTAAACTTGCTATAAGAAATCCCAAGGGTATTTTCTATATAATTTTTTAAACCTTCCTCCGTTAACCCTGCAGAGATTGCCACAGATTTTATATCATTCTCAAGTTGCACCTCATCAACTGTGTAGCCCCTTGAGGAAGCATCCTCGCTGAGAAGAATAAAATCAATAAAATCCTTCAGCGAAGAATAGGACCCCACGGGAACAGTGATCTTCTTCATTTCCTTCAAGGATAAATAATCAAGAAAATCTGAAAGTAAAAAGGGCTTATTATCCACGACAAACAAAATCTTATCGTAAATTTTCTCCCCGGTAAATAATGGCTTACAAAGAAAAAAAAGAAAAAATAAAAATAGCGAAAGTTTCTTCATTTTTATATCATTTCATATAGAATGGATTAATCTCTATTTTAGCCTTTCTCTTTAAGTTTTCCAGATAACTCATGAAA
>JALTID010000100.1 GCA_027004335.1 bacterium | reverse complement strand
GGTTGCGGGTATGGGGCCAGTTACTGGATCTATAGGTGCAATGATTGTAACACTTATAGGGCTTAAGTATTCATACCTCGTTCCTGCATCGGCAGCGAAAGAGAACATGATCACCCTTGGTGATCCTCTGATTTTAAAGATCATGTATAAATTTTACTTTCCTGTGCAAAATGGTAAAGAACTTGTGCTTCACCCTGTCGCTTTTGCAGGATGGATAGGTTTTTTTGTAACATCATTGAACCTTATTCCTGCCAGTCAGTTAGATGGGGGACATATTCTTTTTGCCATTATGGAAAAATGGCACAGGCAAATAACCCTGTTTGTGGTATTTGTTCTTCTTATTTTAGGAATAATTGGGTGGGAGGGGTGGATAGTATGGGGGATTTTAATCTTGATAATTGGAACGAGACATCCACCATTTCTTTACTACACAGGGGTTACTTCTAAAACTAAGACAATCTCATTTATAGCTATATTGATTTTTTTGTTGACTTTTATTCCTGAACCGTTTAAAATTTAAGAAAAGATAGGAAAAGGGGGCAATATGAACGAGGTTAAGAAAAGGCCGAAGATTTTGATTGCTGATGATATAGAGATGGTGCTAAAGTTAGAAGAAATACTTTTGAAAAGAACAGGTTGTGATGTAGTAAAGGCCAAAGATGGAACTGAAGCTCTGAAAGTTATTCAGGAAGACAGACCCGTGGTTGCTGTTCTTGATCTTATAATGCCCCAGATGAACGGTGATGTTGTATGTAAATTTGTTAAAACAAATCCTGACCTTAAGGATACTACAATTATTATGGTTACGGCTAAGGGTGGTAAAGAAGATAGAGAGAGGAGCATGAGGGCAGGCTGTGACTATTTCCTTACGAAGCCTATAAGGCATAATCAGTTACTTGATCTTGTCCGGAAGGTGCTGAAGGAGAAAGGCATTCTCAGGAGATGAGGTTTTTCTCAGCTTATTTTCTTCCCTCCATTGAATATGGAAGTTGGTTAGAGCTTCTCAGGAGATTAAAGCAAGCTGTAGTTAATTTATCTGAAAAGGGTTTTATAATTTTTACTACCCATCCATCAGTAATTACCCTTGGTAAACATGCCAAGGAAAGAAATTTGCTTGTTTCACAGTTTCAGCATTGTAAAAGTATCCCGATTTTTAGAATAGATAGAGGTGGTGATGTTACATATCATGATAATGGCCAGTTAATGTTTTATCCTGTAGCAGAATTTAAGAGGGCGAAATCAGTCTCAGGTCTTGTTGAGAAAATGGAGTTATCAGTGAAAAATCTTCTTGCAGATTATGATATAACAAGCCAGATTATACCGGGAAAACCTGGTGTCTGGACTGATAGAGGAAAGATTGCTGCCATTGGACTCAGTTTAAGGGGTGGGGTAATCTCCCATGGGATGGCACTCTATGTGAACACCGATAGGAGAAATTTTCAATGCATTATCCCATGCGGTATAAAAAATTCATCTGTTGCATCTATGGCAGATTTTGTTGGAAATCTCCCTGAAATGGCGGAACTTTCTCAGAAATGGCTTGGGATTATTGCAGAACTTTTTTCTCTTGATATAAATAATATTGAGTTTATCCAGAGTGAAAAGGAGATATACGATGGGTTACAAATTTGATACCCTTTCTATTCATGGAGGCTTTGAACCTGATGAAAAAGGTGCTTCACTTCCTCCAATTTATCAAAGTACCTCATTTATATTCAAAGACCCAGATCACGCTGCCAGGATTTTTAACCTTGAGGAAGAAGGATTTATCTATACGAGGATTAATAATCCCACTGCTGATGTTCTTGAAAAAAGAATGACCCTCCTTGATGGTGGAGTTGGAGCGGTGGCAACCTCATCAGGGATGGCCGCTATAACCACCACAATGCTTTCTTTACTTGGGGAAGGAGATGAAATTTTATCTTCCTCTGCACTCTATGGCGGGACGATAACTCTTTTCAGTTTAACACTTGCAAATTTGGGGATTAACGTAAAATATGTTGACGCTGATGATCCGGAGAATTTCAAAAAGGCTCTGACCCCCCAAACAAAGGTCATTTACCTTGAAACTATAGGGAATCCTAAGTTAAATATACCCGATTTTGAAAGAGTAGTAGAGATCGCACACTCTGTTCCTATCCCGGTTGTTGTTGATAATACCGTTGCCACTCCATATCTTTTTAAGCCAATAGAATGGGGTGTTGATATCGTTGTTTATTCTCTTACTAAGTATCTCAGCGGTCATGCAACTTCTGTTGGAGGGCTAATTGTTGATAGTGGTAACTTTCCATGGAAAGAAGGAGGGTTTAAGCAGTTTACAGAGCCGGATTCAGGCTATCACGGGATAATTTTTTCAGAGAAATTTGGTAGAGCTGCTTTTATTGCGAGAACAAGACTTCAAACACTCAGAGACTTAGGTGGTTCTATCAGTCCTTTTAACGCTTTTCTAATCCTTATGGGAATTGAGACTCTTTCACTTAGAATGGAAAAACATTCTAAAAATGCCCTGAAAGTTGCGGAGTTTCTTGCCTCACATCCCGCTGTTGCAAATGTAAATTATCCAGGTCTTGATTCAAGCCACTATAAAAAACTTGCAGGGAAATATCTACCAAAAGGCCAGAGTGGTTTAATAGGGTTTGAGCTGAAGAGGGGATATGAAGCAGGAAAGAAGTTTATTTCTTCTGTTAACTTATTGAATCATCTTGCAAATATTGGTGATGCAAGGAGTCTCGTTATTCATCCTGCCAGCACAACTCATCAACAACTATCAAGGGAGGAAAGATTAAAAGCTGGTGTCACTGATGGTTTTATAAGACTATCCGTGGGAATTGAAGATGTTGATGATATAATAAATGATATTAAACAGGCTCTTGAAGCAATTTGAAGTTACTTAAGGATTTTTATTTCTTCCCCTGCGGGGGTAAATATTCCATAAAGTTTTCTCCTGCCGAAAATGGAATGGAATAGTTGCTTTCCCTGACCAATAAGATTTCTCCATACTTCTTCAAAATCATCACCTCTGGTTAGTGTTCTGGTGGAGTAATTTGCTTTGCTTCTATTGATAGTGAGGGAAAGCTGAGTTGATCCGTTTATTATTTTTCCCTCATTACCTATTATGGAAAAAATATGCCATTTCTCCCTACCTGCAGCTACATTATAAGTGACGGATTTTTTCATAGATTCTGATGAATAAACCTCTCCTACAGGGTAAAAAGTGGGGAGTAAGAGAGTGCCTATCTGACTTTCAACAATTTTATCAGGTTTAAAGACTCCCTTTACCAATTTGCCGTTAAAGAATAAATCGTATTTCTCCTGATAATTAGTTATGAGGAGTGTATGAATTTTTCTTGCTTTCAAAACATAGCTTGCTCTTTCTTTAAAGTTGCCTGTTTCATTGATCTTGTTAATTACTTTGATATCTTTGCTTTCTTTTAATTCAAAATCAATTATTGCTTCTAAATTTGCCGAAGGATTAGGTGGTTCAATCATAATCTTTTCCCAGGAAAAGCCCATTCTTACAATTCCATCCTCTGCAATATAATATGCTGAGTCAACAGAATAAAGCTTTGATAGCTCATAAAACATTCTCCATGGATGTATCCACATATTGAAGGTAAAATTCATAAAAAGTGGAAAATTTCTACCCTTGTAGAGATGTTTTAATTTGTCATAGATTGCTGCTAAGTTTATTTTTTCCGGGAAAATAATTAGT
>JALTID010000099.1 GCA_027004335.1 bacterium | reverse complement strand
TTCAACCTTCTCAATACACTCGGAAGAGGTTTCATCGCTTTTTTTAAAGAAAAGTTTAATAACAGCTTTTCCGCTCTTACCAACAGATTCCAAGGTGTGAACTTTAAATTTCCCCTCAGTTTCATCAAGGAAAACCTGAAAAGCCTCTTCTGAATTAAGCTCACCGAGGGCAACACTTGCTACAAGATTAAGAGAAACACCAAGATTCTCTGCAAGACTTTTTAACTCACCTATATCATGAACTTTCTTTTTACCAAATTTCCACTGATGAGTATATTTATAGTCATAATCTATAAGTCTTCCAATTTCTATATCCTTGATGAATTCCTCGCTAATCTCACTATCACCAAGGCTTTCCTCTCTCTTTAACTCATAAAGGGCAATTTTCCTGGCAAATAGAAAAAGTTCCCTGGAACCGGGAAATTTGATCTCGTACGCTTTCCTCTTCACCTTCCTTTTCATATCATTTCCCTCCTCAAGTTTTTCTTTATTATACTAAATCATACCTTATTTTCAAGCATTTTTAGACAATTTTGTCAAAAAGTTCATTTTTTACTTCTTGACAAACCCTATAGTGCATATATAATGGTATTTAGCGGGGTAGGGCAGCCTGGTAGCCCGTCGGGCTCATAACCCGGAGGTCGGAGGTTCAAATCCTCCCCCCGCGACCATTTTTATATTCTTATTTCAATATCTTTCATTTCTTCTTCTGGAAATTTTTACTGAAACCAAAGTAAAGGATAAGGATTCAGGAGAAGATTTCTTCCTCTTCTTTCAGGAAATTCTTCAAAAGTCCAGCAAGCCCCTTATAAATAGGATACTCAGAATTCACCACTTTTTCAATAAAGTCGTAAGCCCAGCTAATCAGATGCTCTTTGAAAAAATTACTCGTGTCATTTTCATCAGGGTAATTCTGAAGAAGAAAACCCATAAATTCAAGCTCAATTGGTAATGAATCAGGCAGACTGCTCTCTTCAGCCGGTTCAAGGCCATATTTTGAGTAATATTCAATTACTTCCTCTGTGGAAGGCCCCATTACAAGACCTTCATCCTTATACACAGACTCATAGGGAGGAGCCACAGTTCTGGGAAATCCCGAAATAAAGAGTGTTACATAATCAGCCTCAATATCCTGGAAATTCTGTTCCTCAAGTTCCTCTATCCACTGGATAAACTTTTCACTTAAATCACCTGGCAGAATCTCAGAGAGGGCTTTCATCTCATCAAATCTTTCTTCATCTGGATATGAAAAAGCCCGGGCAAACCAGAGATATACCCGGGCTCTATCTTCTGGAGAAAGCGAAACCGAAGTCATTTCTCCACCACTTTTCCCTCTTTCGTAGCATCTTCAAAGAATTTTCTATGAAACTGTTCCGCCTCCTCTGCTGGCTGTAATCCTGTAACCATGTTCCACAGGGCAAAACCATGCATCTGGAAAGGAGGAAAAATAATTGCGAGATATATGTGACCAAGAATAATTGAAAATGAGATTGTCCCGGACAAACTATGGATCAGTTGGAGCCAGAATTTTAAATCAAGATCAGCAGGATTATGGAGGCCTCTAAGATAAACCATCCAGAATCCAGTTATTGCTGAAGTCAATCCAAAAATTATAACAAGCCAGACATTACTTTTCTGACCAGCTTTAAATTTATTCTGAGGAACAGAAATCAGGTCTTTAAAATACTTGGCGGGGAAAAAGAAAAATTTGGGGAAAATAAGCATCCAGTTGTTGTCATCTTTGTCCCACTTAAAAGCTTTTATCAATCCAGTATATGGGTATGGAGTAAAAAGAGAAAGAATAGGAAGTATAACAAAGAGAACACCTAACACGATATGGATACTCAGGTCATTTTTCACACCACCAAAAGGAGCAGCAAGGATCCCAAATTGAGGAATAAAATATGCAAGACCTGTATATATCAATCCCAGAAAAACAAAGACATGGACCCAGTGAACAATCCTTGTCCAGAGAGAAAATCTGACAACATATTTCTCACTCATTTTATTCCTCCTTATTTTCCTCTGCCTGTTTGGTTTCTTCTTCAAGCTCTTTCTTGATTTTCTTAACCTGGGGCTTGGTAATCACATAATTAAGTCCAAGAACACCAAGAATCCCAACTATGGAAAGAAGCCCAATTGGTTTGGCAAGATAGTGCCATAACCAAACACCAGCACCAACCTTTTTCTTCGGAACAATGTTTTCTTTGTCAAGGATGTACTGTATCTTGGGCTTGGGATCAAAATCAGGTCTAAATAGGTTGTTGTAATCCTTCCCGGTAAATAGTGGTTGAGCTTTTTTAGCAAGTTCCTCCTGTTCCGGTGTTAGATTGTCCCAATCCACAAAGATCCTTGATTCACCAACACATGTTGCGACACATGCAGGCTCAAGCCCCTGTTCCACTCTGTGTATACATAGCGTACATTTATCAACATGAGGAACAAAGTGCTCTGTATCAGGGCCAAATTCTTTCTTGGCTCTCTCAACATCTTTTGGTGTATAAAAATATCTGGCATCGTAAGGACAAACTTCAACACATGCGCCACAAAGGATACATTTTTCATAATCAACAAGAACAACTCCACCTGGACCTATGTGGCTTGCACCTGTAGGACAAACATCCACACAGGGTGGATCGTCACAATGAACGCAGATCTGGGACTGGAAAATTTTATCAGTATCAGGATAGGTTCCAACTTCTTTTTCATAAACCCGGGTCCTTACCGTGTCATTCCAGTAAGCAGTTTGATTCTCTTCAATACAGGCCACTGTACAGGCATTGCACCCAAGACATGTGGTAGCGTCTATTATCATTCCATAGCGAGCCATCATCTAACTCCTTTGTTAAATTTTCTTTATCTTAACTGTAAACTCCTGTGATTTAAATCCTGCTGCAATCGGCTCAAGATCATAACTTACGATTTCGCTTAAAGGTGCCCCTACTCCACTTGCAACTTTGAGCATTGGTGACTCAGCACCAAAGCTTGATGGCATAAACACTGTATCAGGTCTTACCCCTTCTGTCACATAAGCCTGGATCTTAACTTTCTGGCCAGACTTGGTATTGGTAACTTCAAGCAGATCACCTGTTTTAATTCCTAAATTTATTGCCCTCTTTTTGTTTATCCAGAGACCATACCTTTCCATTGGATTTATCAAGTTATTGACAAAACTCAAGACCCTGTTATCCTGAGTAGCAGCAGATGCATGGGATTCAGTTGGAATTTTACCATATATGAAGTAAAACTCATTTTCAGTCAATTTCTTCTGCGAAATTTCTGACGCAATATATTTTATTGTTGGATCCCAGTAATCATTGTATCCGAACTTCTGTACCATCATAGCCATCATGTAGCTATAAAATTCAACCCTTCCAGAAGGTGTAGGGGCAGGGAGTTTCCAGAAGATAGGAGTTTCTACGAGAAATTTTTCTCTCTTCTCAATAAGGGCAACTCCGTTTTTCTTTATTTTTTCCATAATGCCGGGGAACTTCCTCTCCATGAGCATTTCAGTAGCTTTTCTGAAGCCAAAAGTATAGGTCCCACCCTGTCTTACAGTATCAAGAACAACTTTTTTGTAATGAGCAGCAGGCAACCCAAACAATTTTTCCATGGCAACGAAGAATTCATCAATCTTACCCGCCTTTTCCATAAACATCATAGTAAAATCAGGATAATCCTTTGTATCATAGAGAGGATCCACAGCAGGATACCTTGTGGTCAACATCATATCTGGGTTGGGACCATTTCCATAAATAAATGG
>JALTID010000098.1 GCA_027004335.1 bacterium | reverse complement strand
CTACTTTCCATCTTCTTCTCTCCATTTCATCAAAAAAAGCCTGAGAAACCACTAATCCACTCTTTGATGTTGAACTCAAATTTCTAAAAGGATAAACCCCAACACATTTTACCTTTGGAGAAATTTTCCCAAAAGGTGAGACAATCTCATATGGCTTTGATATACATGAAAGAGCAGAAAAAAGAAAAAGAGGAAGTATTAAAGCAATTTTTTCCAAAAATCTTTTGTAACCCATTTAGTAATTTCCTTGAGTAAAGTTATAAGGGGGTCTACCCCAAAGGAGGAAAGTGACTGAGACTCATAGTTAAAAAAGCCCGTATATATTATTTCTCTCTTCTTAATATCATACACATAGAGGGAAAATGAGATAACTGGCGCACTCCTGGTTCCAAAAACCACCCCGCGGTAACCATATTCTTCCACATATCCAAATATGATAAAATCAAGCTTTAACTTCTTCCCAACCATATCAAGCTTGTAGAAATCGTTTAAACTTACCATCCTGTACTCAGGAAAAACCTTCTCTGTCTCAGCGGGACCCAGAACATTTATGCCTCTACTGTAGAGAAGAGAAGTTAACGCTTCTGAGAGAACAACTCCTGCATTGGGATAGGGAGTTAAATTTGAAAAAGAAAGTATTCCCACTCTCGCACCTTTCTGGATCTTCCCAATAGCCTTGGTCCGTACATAGGGCGCCGATGCACAACTAACAGCAAAAAAACTTGCAAAAATTATAACAAGAAGAATTTTCCTCATAGCCTTTATAGTTTATAGAATCAGGGAAAAAATGTAAAGTTTCTCAGAAATGATTTTGAAGAAATAAAGGGGGAAATATACCCCTCTTCCTACTCCTCAGAATTCACCATCTCTATCTTGCTAAAAAAGTAAGGAACCTCAAAAGAAGCTGCCTCTGGTCCATCAGATCCATGAATAGTATTTTTTTCAATATCTGTTGCAAAATCATGCCGAATCGTACCAGGTGCTGCTTTGGAAGGGTCAGTAGCTCCCATCAATTCTCTCACTCGCGAAATAGCATCCTCACCTTCTATCACCATTACCACACATGGACCAGAAGTCATAAACTCAACAAGGCTGTTAAAAAACGGCTTATCCTTATGAACATAATAAAAACCCTCAGCCTGCTCTTTACTCATATGGATCATTTTCATAGCAGCAACATGCAGGTCAGCCTTCTCAAACCTGCTAATTATTTCACCTATTACATCTTTTTCAACACCATCCGGTTTAATTATACTAAGAGTTCTTTCTATTGCCATCTGAACTCCTTTTCACCTTTTTTTAAGCAATTCTTCTATCCTCTTTATCCCTTCATCAAATGCTTTCATATTCAGGTCAACAAAAGCAGGAGGAACTCTGTCCCTGATAGCGTTTCTAATAGAGTCCTCCTTGGGAATACCCGTCACTGCATAAATAGCACCCAATGCTATTACATTAGCAACCTGGACTTTACCCATAACTTCTTTTGCAATCCTGTAAAAGGGAATAAGATAGGTTTTCTCATCCGGTTTAAGACCTGGATTCAGATCAGTATCAGCAACGATCATAACATCCTTTGCAAGATTCACTGCAAAAGCATGAAAAGATTTCTCATGGAAGGAAAGCATGACATTAATATTTGTTGCTCTGGGGAAAATGATGCGGTCATCATCAACAATAACATCAACTTTGGTGGGGCCACCTCTAACAGCAGCTGTGTAAGATGGGCTCTGAACTGCATGCTTCCCTTCATATCTTATCATTGCATTAGCAAAAATGACCCCGGCTAAAATAGCTCCCTGGCCACCAACACCTGCGAATCTGTATTCCAAATGCATTGTCTCGCTCCTTTCTCTTTTTTACTTGCTGGACCCTTTCACCCTTTCTACCATCTTAGCATATTCCTCAGTATACTCGGGCCTTGTCTTCTTAACAAAGGTACCAATAACAAACTTACCCTGCAACTCCTCTTCACTCATATCCTTAGCTTTTCTCAAAGGAACTTCTCTATCCTTAATCCAGTGTCTCATTACAATCTGGTCCCCCATTTTGTTCCTTCTCCCAAATTGAATATGACAGTTGGAAACAACCTCTATCACCGAGAACCCTTTATTCTGAAGACCTTCTTTAATCTGCCTTTCCATTAAGGCAGGATTGTTCACAGTTGACCTCGCCACAAATGTTGCACCAGCTCCAGAAGCAAGGGCAACAGTATCAAAATTGGGCTCAACATTACCGTAGGGCATCGTGGAGGCTCTGTAACCAGCAGGAGTCGTAGGAGAAACCTGACCACCAGTCATCCCATAAATCATATTATTGAGAACCATCAAAGTAATATCAATATTCCGCCTGCATGCATGAACGAAGTGGTTACCACCAATCGCAAGAGCATCACCGTCACCACTTACAACGATAACATGCTTATCTGGTCTTGCATGTTTAATCCCTGTGGCAAAGGCAAGAGCTCTACCATGAGTAGTATGGAGGGTGTTGAAATTTACATAACCTGGCATTCTGGAAGTACAACCGATACCTGATACAAGAGCAACATCCTCTCTCTTCCAGCCCATCTTGTGAACAGCTCTTATAATGGCCTTCATAAGAATACCGATGCCACAACCTGGACACCATATGTTGGGGAACTTATCCTTTCTAATGTATGGAGTATAATCAAAAGCCATTTTATGCCACCTCCTTGATTTTAGCTAAAATTTCTGGAGGTTCAATGGGCTGTCCATTGGCCTTCAATACGCCATAAACAGGGGTTACACCCTGAACAGCCCTTTCCACCTCACGGATCATCATTCCTAAATTCATCTCAGCAACCACAACTGCTTTAGCTTTATCTGCGAGGTCCTTAACCCTCTTTTCAGGAAATGGCCAGAGAGTTAACGGCCTTAAAAGACCAGCTTTGATTCCCTGCTCACGAGCCCACTTAACTGCAACCTCAGCAGCAAGTCCAGTGGAACCGAAAGCGAAAACAAGGATCTCAGCATCTTCAGTTGTTTCTTCAACATTTCTCTCAAGCCACTCCCTATTACCAAAAATTTTCCTAACCATTCTTTCCACAAGAGATCCGCATTTTACAGGATTCGTTGTTGGAAATCCTGTCTTGTCATGATGAAGTCCTGTGGTATGGAATGGATATTCAAAATAGCTTCCCATAGGGGGGACATCACCATAAGAATCATCATAGGGTAAGTACTTTTCAGGAGGGACAGTAGGCCTGGGCCTCTCAATAATCTCTAATTCATCATCATCAGGAACCATTACATCACCATTCATGTGACCTATTATTTCATCAAGGAGGAGAACAACAGGAGTTCTCAATTTTTCTGCAGCATTGAAGGCTCTGACTGTTTCCATATATATCTCTTCAAGAGTCCCGGGAGTTATTACCACAACTGAATGGTCTCCATGGGTACCCCAGACAGCCTGCATCACATCTCCTTGAGAGGGAAAGGTGGGTAAACCTGTTGAAGGGCCACCTCTCATAACATTAACAATTACCACCGGTGCTTCAACCATCGCGGCAAAACCCAGATTCTCCTGTTTTAGTGAAAAACCAGGGCCACTTGTAGCTGTCATACTTTTTAATCCTGCAAGAGATGCTCCTACCGCTGCTGCCATACTGCCCAATTCATCCTCCATCTGGATAAATTTCCCATTAACCTTTGGTAAAAAAGTAGCCATTGTCTCCGCAATTTCTGAAGATGGAGTAATCGGATACCCAGCATAAAATCTGCAGCCAGCGGCTATAGCAGCTCTACT
>JALTID010000097.1 GCA_027004335.1 bacterium | reverse complement strand
AAGAAAAAAACCAAGATAGTCAAAATTTGTCATACCAAGGGGCTGGCCTATGATGCCATAATGATCCCCCTCAAGAATTCCTAACCATTCTCCCCACTTTGCAGATTTTATAGATACCATGCCATCATTTTCACCCTCGGTAGCCCTTATAATGAGGTAAAATTGGAGCATAAAAGGCTTAACTCTGTTTCTCCCCCACAGAGAGGCCCTTGCCGACCATGAATAATATTTAACATCATCCACATCAGGGACCATTGGATTAAAAACTTTGTCCATATAATTTTTTGACATCTGTATTATCACATCAAAGTCCCATCCGATTTTCTTCATGGCCTTGTCTGCTAATTCACAAACCTTGCATGGGAGCAAGCCAAGGATTACATCAACAGCCATACTGCCATGATGAGGGGCAGAGATAGTAGTCAGAGAGGCGACCCTCTCGTGAAGGCCAAGTTTAGATATCGCATACCGAGCATCTACCCCCCCTAAACTATGGCCAAACAGATTTACCTTTTCGTACCCCAGAGACTCAACAAAAGTTTTAATTTCAGCCGCTCTCTCCTCTATCCTTGCATAAGCCGTGAGATGTGGAACAAGAACAGTGTAGCCACTCTCCCGAAGATACGCCTCAATTTTGTAAAAATAGGTAAAACTCAACATCCTGTCAAATCCGCCTGCACCATGAATAAGCACTAAAGGGTATTTCGTAGCCATGCTACTATTATACAACTCACAATAGATATCACAATTAATTTTGAAAAAAATTTAATAAAAAGTACAAACTACTCCTTCCCCCTTTACTTATTGAAATTTTTATACTATAATATTACCGGAGGGGTAAAAAATGCATGTTAAAGGAACAAATTTAAAAGTAATCAAGGAAGTCATCCTTGAGAAGTATGGAAGAGAAGGATGGGAAAAGTTCCTGAATCTCCTTTCAGATGATGCGAGAAAAGCTATGGAGGGTCTTCTTCTACCAAGTTCTCTCTATTCCAAAGAAATTTACACTGAGGTAAACAAAGTTGCAGATTTTCTCTTTGGAAATGGAAAAGGGAGCTTCATCAGAGAACTGGGAAGAGTTTCATCATCGGAAAATGTATTTAAACTTTACAGTGATCTGATCGGGAAAAAAATTGAGACTCCAGTGGATGTAATAAAATATGTACCGGCAGCTGTGATGCCCAAGATTTTCAATGGGGGAAGAGGTGAAACCATACGGATAGGTGGTAATTCAGGGGTCTTCAGAGTAGGAACCGAATTTTCCAGAGATGACAGAGAGGTCCTCTGGGTGATTGCTCAGAGAGGGATTGGCTGGGCACTGAACCTTCTTGAGCAGGTGGGTGCAAAAAACTCGAGATTTGTTAAGCTTTCATGGGGTGAGTGGAAAGACGGTGTTCCCTATGCTGAAATTGAAGTTGCATGGGACTGATCCTGTTCTTTATCTCGCAGGATTTAAAGAGAATAAAAAAGCCATAGCGACACTTTCAGGGTATCTTGAAAAAGAGGGAATAGATTACAATATCATTCCTATTTTTATAAAAAAAAATTTTTTGTCTGAAATTGAAGAGAATTCGTTAGTAGCCATATCATTTCTATCTACCCGATGGCTACAGGTAAAGAAACTTATCAGGCCATTGAGAGAAAAAAATGCCTTTTTAATTGCCGGTGGACCTCACCCAGATGGCAGGTACAGGGAACTTTTAGAAGAAGATTACTTTGACCTTATATTCAGAGGAGAGGGAGAAGAATCCTTTAAAAAATTTATTCTATTCCTTAAAGGCAAAATAGAATTATCTGAAATCCCTGGGATATGCTACAAAGAAAATAACAACATAAAATGTAATCCTCAAGATTTATCAATTGATCTCGACTCCTCCCCCGGATATTCTAAGAAATACAGAATCTTCCCTTCCATAGAGGTAACAAGAGGCTGTCCTTTTCTATGCCAGTACTGTCAGACGCCTGCTCTTTTTGGAAGAAAGCCAAGGTATAGAAGTATTGAAAATACACTGGAAATTGTGAACCTCTACCTTAAAGTTGGTCATAGGGACTTTAGATTTATAACTCCCAATGCCTTTGGATATCTTGATCCTGCTCCAAGAGAAGAAACTTCTTTCAGAGCACTTATCTTATCCCTTTATAAAAAAATTGAAGGGAGGGGAAGGATCTTTATTGGATCATTTCCCTCTGAGGTGAGACCTGATTATGTAACACCGGGGAAGGTGGAACTTATAAAAGAATACTGCGCTAATGATAATCTGGTGATGGGAGCTCAGAGTGGTAGTGAAAAGATCCTCAAAGAAATGAAAAGAGGGCACAGCATAGATGACATTTTAAACGCTACTGAGATAATAATTTCCCATGGATTAATAGCAAATGTGGATTTAATTTTTGGTAACCCGGATGAGGAGCAGGAAGATATTGAAGCAACAATAGAACTTATATATAAGCTGCTTGAAATGGGGGCGAGGATACACGGGCATTATTTCATGCCACTACCGGGAACGCCATGGGAGAATGAAAAACCCGTGAAATGGCCTCAGAAATATATAAAAATACTTGGAACTCTTACTCGAGAGGGGAAACTCTATGGAAGCTGGACAGAGCAGATGAGATTTCTTGAAAAATTAGGCGAGTAAATCCCTTATGAATGGGGGGAGGGAGTAATTCTTTATAAAATCTGCATCTACAAATTTCAATTCTTCCGGTAGCTCCCGGTTAAAATTTCCATTCACTTCTCTTTCTGAAACGAGGGAGAAGAGCCAGAGGCCACCTGGATAGGAAAGAACTGGAGCGGTATAATATTTTGTATGAGGAAAAAATTTTTTTAGAAAAGATGACAGTTGTTTTACCATTGTTTCCTGCCACCATGGAGATTCACTCTGAATGGAAATAGTTCCACCCTTATCCAGGCAATTATTCAGCTTTCTGTAAAAATCTTCTGTGTAAAGTGACTTAGCAGGACCCACTGGATCAGAGGTATCAAGTATGATCACATCATATTTTTCGGAGCAATTTTTTATATAATCCGTAATATCTCTGTTGATAATCTGTACTTTCTCAGAGGAGAATGAATCTGAAAGGGATGGGAAAAATTTCCTGCAAACTTCAATAACCTCTCTGTCAATTTCTACAACGGTTATTTTTTCAACATCGCTGTATTTTAGCACCTCCCTTGTGCTGCCACCATCACCTCCTCCAACAACGAGAACCTTTTCTACTCTATCAGCCATAACCATAGCAGGATGGACAAGTGTTTCGTGATAGATAAACTCATCCCTTTCAGTGAGCATAATGAGCCCATCTAGGACCAGGATCCTACCAAATCCCTGTGAATCAAAAACATCAATTTCCTGAAAATTTGATTTAGAATGGTGCAGATGTGAAGATACCCTTATCGTAAGTCCAGCCACATCATTGTATTTCTCTGTGAACCAGAGTTCCATTCATCCTTTCTCCCAGATAAATGGTTTCTCATCAGTACTGATTATACCGGGCTTTTTCAGATCCTCCACAAGGTAGTATGGAAGAGTGTACATCCTTCTAAGATAATCTGGGTAGAAAAATTTTAAATTTAGACTTCTCTTTGAGACAACCTTCCTGAATTCATCCTCAGAAAATTCCACTGGATCTCTGCTCCTGGAGGCAATGGTAAAAGACCAGAGAGACTGGAAAGACATCATAAAAACAGTATATATCCTCACAAAAGGGAAAACTTTTTTTTCAGACAACTACTTTATCGATAATCCGCTGGCATCTGACAGTTTTCTAATTAATACGCTTGAGCAT
>JALTID010000096.1 GCA_027004335.1 bacterium | reverse complement strand
AAAGTAGATATGGGAGAACCTATCCGTGAGGGAGAAAAAATTCCTGCAGGAGAGAACGGAATCATAAAAGATTATCCATTAGAAGTAAATGGAAAAATCTGGAAAATCACGGCTGTCTCCATGGGCAATCCTCACGCAGTTACATTGATAGAGGATGTAGATTCTCTTGACCTTGAAAAAATTGGTCCAGGTTTTGAATATCATCCCTTTTTCCCGAACCGGGTGAATACAGAATTCATTGAAATCATAGGAAATAACGAACTAAAAATGAGGGTCTGGGAAAGAGGAGCTGGAGAAACTCTGGCATGTGGCACAGGAGCCAGTGCATCCACTGTAGCTGCAATTTTAAATAACTGGGTGAAAGGACCAAGGGTAAAACTTCATCTTAGAGGAGGAGATTTAGAAGTGGAAAGGAATGAAGAAAACAACCATGTTTACCTCTATGGACCTGCTGAAGAAGTTTTCCATGGTTTTTTTGATACACAAGAATTTGAAAAAGGAGGAAAAGATGTTTAAAGGAGTCTACACAGCTATTGTAACCCCTTTTAAAAACGGAAAAATTGATTGGGAGGCATACAAAAATCTCGTAAAAGATCAGATAAAAGCAGGGGTAAATGGTATTGTTCCCTGTGGCACAACTGGAGAATCTGCAACACTAAGTTATGACGAGCACATCGATCTCATAAAGGCAAGCATAGAGTATGCAGAGGGAAAGATAAAAGTAATAGCAGGTACAGGTTCCAATTCTACAAGAGAAGCTGTTGAACTCACTAAAAAGGCAGAAGAAGTTGGCGCTGATGGAGCTCTTCTCATAACTCCTTACTATAACAAACCTACCCAGAGAGGCCTATACCAGCATTTCAAAACAATAGCGGAGGCAACTGATTTACCCCTTATCCTCTACAATATTCCAAGTAGAACTGCGAGAAAAATTGAAATAGACACCATCTGCAAATTAGCTGAGATAAAAAATATTGTAGGTGTAAAAGATGCAACTGGTTCTCTGGATATGGCTACTTCACTTGTAAGAAGCTGTCCGGATGATTTTGTGATCCTATCAGGGGATGACAGCTTAACTCTGCCTATAATGGCTGTTGGTGGTCATGGTGTAATTTCAGCTGTAGCAAACATAATTCCAGGAGATATGGTAAAAATGGTTGAAGCTATCAATAATAATGACATGAAAACAGCAAGAGAATTACACTTAAAAATGTTTCCTCTTATTAAGGCCATCTTTATTGAAACAAATCCTATACCGGTAAAACAGGCGCTGGTTCTAATGGACAAAATAAAGCTGGAATACAGACTCCCATTAATGGAGATGACCTCAGATCATAAACTTGAACTTATCAAGGTGATGAGAGAATATGGATTAATGTACTAAAAAAGGGGCTGACGCCCCTTTTTTAATACTCGGATACAAGCCTTACACCGTAATCTTTGTAAATTTCACGATAACTTCTAAAAATCAGTCCCACAGATGTTCCTTCCTGCGTACTTAACATGACAGCTTTACCAACAAGTAATGGAGGAATATGTTCTTTAATACCCTTGGTGGGATCATATACCTCTCTGGCCGGCTCATATATTTCCACAACATTTCCTATCTCTACCCCATCTTTCTTACCAATATCACAATAGACTATGTCTCCTTCACCTGCTGCATCTTTATTATCCATTATACCTATAATATATCCCTTCGCATTGGCCTCAGACTTTTTAACTTCTATATGATGAGGGAATCTCTCGTAAGGGTTGATAGAGTCACCGATCATAATTGCGTCAAAAGATTGAATTATCAATGCCTTGGAAATATCCTTGTAAACCTCTTTAACTTCAAGAAACCCTTTCACTCTGACAAGATAACCGATCTTCCTTTTATATCTTGGCGAATATACAGGGGATTGAACTTCAAAAACAGTGAACTTATCTCCCGAAATAACCCCTGCACTCTCACCCATATTTATGTAAACATAATCCCCCTGAGAATAGAGAACCTTTTCGGAATCAGAGGCGGTAATTTTCCCATAAGACCTCAATTCATACTTTGAGATAAATCCTTCTGACCCAATCCTCACAAAATAATGGATTGGCTTCGGCTGCGGAAGAACAATTGTCTGAATTGTAGGCTCTTCAATTTCCTCAGGTAAGGTATTCACCTGCTGAGGCATTGTAGGCTGCTTGATCTGTGGAGAGGGAGGTACCTGGGGAATTCTCTCTCCTGGAAGAGGCTTTGCAACCTGTTCTACAGGAGGAGGAACAGTCACACCAGTAGCAGGTCTTAAGTATTTCATTGATGGTGCTGTTGAGGGAGCAGGTGCTGCTGAAGGCACTGGTGCCGTTGTAGACACTGGTGCTGCTGAAGGCACTGGTGCCGTTGTAGACACTGGTGCAGCTTGAGCGGTTTTGATTGCAGGAGGAGGACCAGGCAAAATTTTGGGAACCGCTAACGGCTTTCCCGGAAAGATTAGATGTGGATTTTCAATATATGGATTCGCCTCCCATAATCTTGGCCACAACCAGGGGTTGTGGTAAAACTGCTGTGCCAGATCCCAGAGGGTATCACCTCTCTGGATAATATACACTTCCCCCCCCTCATTAGCATTCTCTCCATAAAGTAAAGTAGAAAATAAAAACAAGATGCCTGCAAAAAGTAGAAATTTTTTCATTGGCTACCCCCGGTTATTTCTTTTAATCTCGTTTTTGCAATCTTTGCTGGACTGCTCCATGGATAATTGTTTATCACCATTTTCAAGTATTCAACTTCCTTCTCTCTTTTATTCATTTTACCATAAGAGAAGGCAATTTTTAACATGCTATCCGGTACCTTATTTCCATCAGGATAATTATTGAGAACCATATCAAAATATTTTATCGCATTCCCATAATTGTGAGTGGCATAGTAACATTCTCCAGTCCAGTATAGAGCATTATCAGCAAGATCACTTTTGGGAAACCTCTGGACAAGATATAAAAAGAGACCCGCTGCTCTATCATAATCTTTCTTTTTCAAATATCTCATAGCAGCAGAATAGATATTTTCCGGACTATCAGCATCTACTCCTTTTAAGTCAAGCCTGGGGTTCAATGGAACAGGTGATTCACCACTATTAACTTCTTCTGCCTGTGGAGGAGAGGAAGAAACCTCAATGGTTGTGGCAGGAGCAGCCGTAGGTTGTGACGAAGGTTGAGAAACAACCTTCGATTTTTCCGGACAGGGTTTTTCCACCATTAGCTTCCTTTCTTTTTTTATCTTCTGAGAAAGACTATCCACTTTTAGAGAAAGATCCTCTATTCTATCCTGCATTAAATTTAGTAAATAAGTTTTCCTTTCAAGCTGCTCAACTCTGCCCTGAAGGAGAGCATTACTTCTCTGAAGGTCCATAACCTGCTGCTTTAAATCATAAATCTGAGCAGATGAGCGATTTGTTGTGGCACAGGATGCAAAAATAAAAGGGGTAGAAAAAAAGAAAATGTAAACAATTTTTCTCAAAAACCACTTCATGATCTCAAAAGTACATCTATTTTTCTGTAATAATAGGAGATAATTCCCCTCCTGTCAAGAAAATTCCTTTCCTCAGAAATACTCAACTGAAGCGATCATAGTTTAAGCAGGATAATTAATTTTGTTTAAGAGTTGCAAGAAAGAGCTCCCCCTCCTAGTTCAACTAAATCTATTCCAGAACACTTACTAACTTTACAGAGTATCCTGTTTTCTCTCTGTAGATTCGTAATATTCCATATCTGAATCTAATTGAAACCAAAGCTCCTGGTTTTACCTCTTTTTCATTTATTTTCCCGGAACTAATATCC
>JALTID010000095.1 GCA_027004335.1 bacterium | reverse complement strand
GCATGGGAAAGAGAAATAAGAAAAACAAAGAATGAAAAATAAATTAATAAAAAATACCCTACAAACTTTTTCACAGGAAAATTTTATTACTTTTTTACAAATTTTTCAACAAATTCTAATGCAAGAAGTTTTTCTCCCACATCTTCAAAAAAAACTTTTACTCTTCCACCCTCCACGGAGAAGACCACGCCTTTTCCCCACCTGGGATGTTCAATCACAGTTCCTTTCTTTATTACACTCTCCTTCTTAACAGAATCACCTGAATTAAGAAAGTTCTTCTTCTTAAAATCTCCTCCTTCAGCTTCTCCTGATATCCTCCCAATTTCACGGGGTAACTCTTTAAGAAAGAGAGAAGGAGAAAACTCCTGAATCCCTCCATAAACTCTTCTGAATTTAGAAAAAGAAAAAAACAACTTTTCTTTAGCCCTTGTTATTCCAACATAAAAAAGCCTTCTTTCTTCCTCCATTTCGTCATCGGAGAATCTGGATTTTGCATGAGGTAGTAATCCGTCATTTACACCCACAATAAACACCACAGGGAATTCAAGGCCCTTTGAAGTGTGAAGTGTCATCAGAGAAACTGCGTTATCATTCTTCAGAGTATCTGCGTCACTTATAAGAGCCACTCTTTCAAGGTACCTCTGGAGAGTTGCCTCTGAATCCAATTCAGTAAAGGATTTAACAGAATTGATGAGTTCCATCACATTTGCCGTTTTCCCCTCTGCTTCACGGGGCTCAAGTTTGTAGAGGTAATTCTCATATTCAATGTCGCTAACAAGTTGAACAATCAGGTCATATACATTCATATTGTCTTTTTCTTCCATATAGTAGGAAATCAAATTGTAAAAAGATAAAAACCTCTTACCAAGCGGGTTACCTGACTCAATCGCGTACTTCACTGCCTCCCACGGAGAGAGAGATTCCCTTTCAGCAATCTCTCTGAGCTTACTCACACTCTTTTTCCCTATTCCTCTGGGAGGAACATCAATTATTCTGCTGAAACTAACCTGATCAAGAGGATTATTTATGAGCCTGAGGTAGGAAAGGATATCCTTTGTCTCCTTTCTGTCGTAAAATTTAAATCCGCCTACAACCTGATAGGGGATCTTTTCGCTGACAAGCTCCTCCTCAATTACTCTGGACTGATAATTAACTCTGTAAAAAACAGCTATCTCGCCCGGTTCATAACCTTCTCTGAGAAGGTCCTTGATTCTCCTTATCACCCACCGGGCTTCTTTAACTTCGTCAGAATGCCCCATAATAACAGGATATTCACCATCGGGATTCTTTGTCCAGAGCATTTTGCCCATTCTTTTGTTATTTTTAGCTATTATCTCATTAGCAACCTTTAATATCCGTGATGTAGACCTGTAATTCTCCTCTAGTTTCACGATCTTTGCACCTTCAAAATCCTCAACAAATCTAAATACGTTCTCGGGCTTCGCCCCTCTCCATGAGTAGATAGTCTGATCATCATCTCCTACTACAAAAATGTTTCTGTGTGAGGCAGATAAAAGTTTTATCAGTTCATATTGAATCCAGTTGGTATCCTGAAATTCATCAACCATTATGTACCTAAAAGTTTCCTGATAGAAACGGAGAACCCCCTCTTTTTCCAGAAATAACTGGTAAGTTTTAAGTAGAAGATCTCCGAAATCCAGAGCATTATTTTTCCTCAGTAGCTCATCATAATTTCTGTAAATCTCAATAATATTTGGATCAATATCCTCTCCCACAAGATCATCGGGGGCAAGACCTTCTCCTTTGAAATTACTTATCATGCCCACTACTACTGCTGGATCATAGTAATCTCTGCTCAATCCCTTCGCTTTTAACACCTCCTTAACAGCGTGTTTTTGATCTTCCTGATCGAAGATGGAAAAATTATTTTCTATACCGATAAGATGAGCTGCTTCTCTTAAAATTTTTGCACCCAGGGAATGAAAAGTCATGAGGTTAACATATCTGGCATCATTTCCCACAAGATTAACAACCCTTTCCTTCATCTCATCTGCGGCTTTATTTGTAAAGGTGACACCGAGAATACTGGCAGGGGACATCCCCTTTTCAGCAATCAAATAATAAACCCTGTAAGTTATAACCCTCGTTTTGCCACTACCAGCACCTGCCAGGACAAGGACAGGACCATCTATAACGGTGACCGCTTCAAATTGCCTAGAGTTTAGCACAGAAGAAAGATCAATCTTACCCATATGATTAACCTTCAGGGGGAGAGGAAGTTTCTTCACTTTCAGCATATTTTTGAATAATTTCCTGATTATATCGCGAGATCACATCACCCCTGTTAACGAATCCTAATAACCTTTTTTCTCCTCCCTCTTCCTGAACAACAACAGGAAGTGCTTCCAGATCCTTGATTGAGAACTTTGAAAGAACACGGTTGAGATCATCATCTGGATGAACAGAAATTAGATCCCTGGTGGCAATATCCTCTGCAACAACGAGATTGCCCAACTCCTCCCCCTCAAGAAGAATACTTCTAAGATCCTGTAACGAAACAATACCAACTAACTCACCATTTTCTGTAATAACAGGGAAATAGGGGAAATCTGTTTGGGTAACTAATTTTAAAATATCTTTCAGAGGAGTATAAGGAGATAACGGAACAAATTTCTCTCTCATCAGTTCAGAAGCTTTTATACCACCGAGAACCCCAACCTCCCTACCAGCTTCAAGGAATATGCCCTTCTTGGCAAGTGCAAATGTATCAATGGAATAAGGCAGGAGAATCTGGGCAACAATTACTCCAATAACGCTGGCGATCATGGCAGGAACCATTATCTGGTAATCACCTGTCATTTCAAAAAGAAGAAAAATTCCAGTAAAAGGTGCGTGGGTTAGAGCAGCTAAAAAAGAGCCAAAACCCACCAGAGCGTAAGCACCGGGAGATACTGAAATAGGTACAAACATGTTAAGAAGATAACCAAATGCGCCACCTATCACGGCACCAATAAAAATAGCAGGACCGAACATTCCACCAACCCCTCCGGAGTTAAGGGTAAAAGCAGTAACAAGCATCTTAGTAAAGATTAGAACTGTAAGTAACAAAAACCCTTCATTTCCAACTATTGCTTCATGAACAAAATAATAACCACCACCCATTACCTGGGGGGTAAGGGCACTTATGAGGCCTACAATAATAAAACCTATGATCAATTTTGCAAAAGTTGAATCTTCTATCTTTAGATCCTTCCATGCTTTTTTAAGTATCTCTTCAACTCCATAAAATAATTTTATGAAAAATACAGCAAGCAATCCCACCACAAGGCCAAGTCCCAGATAGTATATAAGCTCAACAGGACTTTTCATGGTATATGTAGGAACATCAAAAATTGGATGATTGGCAAAAATTGCTCTGGAAAGAACAGTTCCCATCGCTGACGCAATAACAATGGCACCAAGAGATTCAAGTTCATATTCACCAACAAGAACAATTTCAAGAGCGAAGAAAACCCCTGCTATAGGAGCATTAAAATTTGCAGCAATTGCAGCAGCTGAACCACTGGCAACAAAAAGTTTCATCCTCTTGCCAGAGGCACCTGTATATTTACCAAAGAGAGAACCTACAGCACCACCAATCCTTGCTGAGGGACCCTCCAACCCAGCAGAACCACCAAAACCAAGGGTAATGGCAGGGCCAATTATCTGTTCCCAGATTTCCCTCGCAGGGAGCACAGCACCTTTCAAATTAACTTTTTCCAAAAATCCAGGAAAACCATAACCTGAACCTTCCACTTTGAAGATCTTCATATAAATATACAGAATCACCGCCCCTACAACAGGAACAGCAATAATGATAAGTCTTACCACC